>DAIRER010000539.1:0-1518 GCA_036795495.1 Pseudobdellovibrionaceae bacterium
GTATATATGTGGCGATAGGACGAACTCATGATTCGAAACTTTGGTAATAAAATCGCTTCTGATCTATATCACAATGGTAGTTGTAAGGGGCTTCCTCGCCAGTATTGGCAACGCGCTATTCATTTACTTGAGGTTATGGAAGCTGTTGAGAACTTTGAGGAATTAAAAAATAGGGGTTTCCCACCGAGCCTACGTCTTCACCAGCTTTCGGGTAAGCGAAAGGGCCAGTGGGCAATTGATATTCATAAAACTTCAGGGTGGAGAATTACATTTAGATTTGAACAAGGTGAGTTTTTTGAAGTTAATGTGGAAGATTACCATTAGGAGGAATTGATGGAAAAATACAATAAAAAAAGACCCACAAGAAAGCCCTCTCATCCTGGTGAGATTCTTAAAAATCTGTGGCTAGATGAACTTGGCTATAGTCAGTCCCATTTTGCAGAGCTCCTCGTTGAAGCCTCCGGTGGATTATCAAAAAAGTCTACGCTGCAAACTAAACTCAATGAAGTCATAAGTGGCAAAAGATCCATGAGCGCTGAATTTGCAGTTCTTATTAGTAAAGTGCTTAAGAGTAGTCCAAAAATGTGGATGAATCTTCAGATTCAACTTGATATTTGGGAAGCTGAAGACAGGGCCGCGTAGTTCAACTTCATGGAAATTAATCGATAAGGCTAAGGCTTGAATTGAAGTTCGATGCGAAGTAGGCGACCCGAGTCCGTTCCTAAGTAGATATCACCTTTAGGTGATTCGCCGATAGACGGAATCCGTTCGCAGAGCTTTTCAAAAACCCTAGTTTCAGACACAGCCCTCAGCGGGTTTGAGTTCGACAATATTTAAATGCTGTAGGACGAGTGCTCCAATCAGGAGGTGATTTTTTAACTGTGGATATTTTTTACCCGAATAAAAGTGGAGCGAGCTCGGAGCGATGGATGGAACATAATACTGTAGGGATTCACAGATATTTTCAGTGAAGAACTCAACCTCTTGCTTTTGTTAAATAATTTTTGTTTGTCAGAATTAAAATTAAATAACCTTGAGGTTGAGTTTTCAATCTTTTCTTATACTTAGAAAAATCCCACTGAAAATATCTATGATGGTGAATAATTTTTGGACGAAGGACTTGTTTATCAAATAAAAAATATACCGATATAATTTGTGGAGGATTTTATGAAAAAATTTGTATTACTTATATTTGTTTCTTTCGCACAAGTGGGTTTAGCTCAGTCAGGATTTGGCATTGATCCAAATAAACCAGGGCTGGGTTTAAATCCCTATTCCGGTTATGGATCCTACGGATTAACTCCCGAACAGATTGCCAACTATGAGCAACTATATAAATCTCATGCTGCGGCCTATGAACAAGCTTTGTCGCAAGAAAAAAAACGTAAAGAACAATATATGAAAACTGATTCTCAAGTTCAAAGTAAACTTCAAGAATTGAATGAGAATTATATGTGGGAGCTTCAAACAACTGAATGTAAGTCACGTATGTCAGCTCTACTAAAGTTAACACAAGGA
>DAIRER010000540.1:0-1080 GCA_036795495.1 Pseudobdellovibrionaceae bacterium
TTTCTTTTTAAATACAACCCCTATGTAAAAACTTTAAGCCTGCCCCTAACAAGTTTAATAATATCTCATTTTGCCCTATCTCAAAAACAGCATATTTTTAACAGCCAAAAAAATTGCAACAAAATTTTTATGCCAACGCCGCTCCATAAAAATAAAGAAAAATCCCGTGGATTTAACCAGTCAGCTTTAGTGGCCCAAATTTTATCAGCTTATTATAATCTTCCTCTGCAAGAAAATAATTTAATAAAAATAAAAAGCACCCAAAGCCAAACAACTTTTAATAAGCAACAAAGACAAAAGAACATTGCCAACGCTTTTGCAATAAAAAATCCCGACTTAATAAGCAACAAAACAATTTTTTTAATTGACGATGTGTTCACCACTGGCTCCACAATGGAAGAATGTGCCAAAATTCTTAAAGCCAATGGTGCTTCAAAAGTTTTTGGCATTGTTATCGCCCGCGAAAATCTATCTTGATTTTTTAAGTCAAACAACCCTCCATTATCTTTGATGGCTACAATACTCTGCAACGCCACCTGCCAACAAAATTGTTTAATTAAATGATAACTTAAAATAAAACAGCAACCATAAAGTTGTTGTTTTTGAAGTTAATTTTAATTATTCTAACCTCTTTTTTAACCTGAGGCAATTCTACTAAAAGGTGTGTCCCCTTTTCGGGGTTCAGTTCCTACTAAATATCAAAATGTGTAACCAAACCGATAAAAATTCCCCTTTCCATTAAACAAACTGACTTTCCACTATAATCCGCTACAATCAGCCATACTCGCTATAAGCCATTTTTACTCCAGCTCCTGCTTTAGAAGTCTGTAAAATTCGTCTTTTGTATTCTTTTCGATCCACGGTTTGTGGCCACAATCTTTCAAAAGAATAAATCTAAAATCTTTTATTGTTTGCGAGAGTGGCTCTTTAACTCCATTTGCAGGATGAGGATCGTAGTCTCCGTGGATGGCCACAACTGGACATCGGATTTTTTCGGCAATTTTTAACAGCTCTCCGCTTTTTCTCAACTGTGCCGCTTCAGGCCAAACACGTTCATAAATATTGGCATTGATCTCAACT
>DAIRER010000540.1:1090-1513 GCA_036795495.1 Pseudobdellovibrionaceae bacterium
ACTGATTCGTGATGGTCATTGTCGGGGTTATATGAATCTACTTTCCCAAATATCGCGCCGAATTTTTTGAAAAGGGCATTCTTGTTTTCAAGGTTGGCGTTTTGCAAAGCCGACTCCAAATTTTGCAATTCAGTTTTATCTGAGTCACTTAAGCGACTCATTCTAACCTCATTCATTTCCTTAACATACTTTTCTTCAAATGGACCGCTATCAACCAAAATCAATTTTTGTACCAAATCGGGATATTTAGCTGCAAGCAAATATCCAAGCCATGCTCCCCATGACCATCCGACCAATTTAACAGGAACATCTGCATTCGATTGAATCACTGCTCTCAATTCCTTAATCTGACCATCAATTGAATCCTTGGTTTGTAGAGGCTCAAGCACGCCAAAATTTTTCGAAAGTTCTCTTCCAACCAGA
>DAIRER010000080.1:0-7681 GCA_036795495.1 Pseudobdellovibrionaceae bacterium
CCGGGTCTGGGTGGGTTTTTCTGACTTATCACCACTTTGATCTGCCATAGTTGATTACACCGACCTTATAAATTGCAAAACTATATGCAATTTATAAGGTCGGTGTAATCCACTTTGATCTGCCATAGTTGATTACACCGACCTTATAAATTGCATATAGTTTTGCAAACTTGTGTCTAATACTTTTTCTAAATTCTCTACAAAATGAGGAAGCGTTAATAAAATTACAAATAAACCCGTCAAAACAAGTACTGGAAAGCTCGTCACCAATATATTAATTTGTGGCACGGCTCGACCTAAAATGGCTAAAGCCACATTCGCAACCAGTCCTGCCATAAGTACTGGTGCAGACATTTTAATCGTAATTTCAAACATTTCTTGAAACTTATAAACAACTTCGGCCAATGTTCCTACTTGAATTGAAATATTTCCGATAGGAATTAATGAGTAACTTTGCTCGATGCCCATCAGTAAATAATGATGACCATTAAAAGATAAAAAAACCAAAGTCGCTAAGATAGAATAATACTGTTCGAAAGAATTTCCATGATCTCCAATCATAGGATTAAACAACTGTGAAGAACTCAACCCAATAATTACTGATATCAAACTTCCCACCATCGTCACGATGAAAAAAAACATGCGGGTAACAAATCCTATACATATTCCCAATAATATTTCTTGAAATGAAGATTCAATCAGTAAATTAGTATTTGCAACGCGAGCGACATCAAATTCAGGTTTAACAAATGAAAAGACAAGAAATGAAAGAACAAAACTTAATAAAATTTTTACTGGCATAGTGATAGTTTGTGAATTAAAAAAAGCTGCGGCAAATAAGAATCCCGTCATCCTTAAAAGAATCAAAGCGAATGCAATCACTTGAACTTCAGTCAAAGTAGAAAAATTCAAATTAAGGCCCCTCCCGAACAACACTTGCTAAATTCACAAAAAGATCTGTCGTGTACACGGTCAAAACATCCAACATCCAAGGACCAGCAAGAACAAAAATAATAGCAATGACAATCATCTTAGGGATAAACGTTAAAGTGGCCTCATTGATCTGAGTGATGGCTTGAAATACGCTCACAAGAATACCAACGACAAGGGCTGCAATTAACAAGGGCGCAGAAATTAAAGCCGTTGTTTTCAGAGCATTTGTCCCTAATTCAACTATTAAATCTTCATTCATGATTCACTCTCTTAATTTGATTCTTTAACCAAAACTTTTTACCATTGAACCCACGAGCAGACCCCAACCATCAACCAACACAAATAGCATAATTTTAAAAGGCATTGAAATAACGACCGGTGGTAACATCATCATCCCCATGGCCATCAAAACACTTGAAGTCACAATATCGATAATTAAAAATGGTAGGAAAATAATAAATCCAATTTGAAATGCTGTTTTTAATTCAGAAATGATAAATGAAGGTATTAAAACAATCGTCGGTACATCCGCTCTGGTTTTCGGTTTTTCTATTTTAGATAGTTTTATAAAAAGGGATAAATCGGCATCTCGAGTCTGTGTAAACATAAATTTTCTTAATGGTAATAATGCCGAGTCCAAGGCCTGCTCTTGATTTTTTCCACCCGACAAATAAGGCTGAATGGCATTAACATTTATCTCTTTAAAAATAGGATTCATAATAAATAATGTTAAAAACAATGACAATCCGACCAAAAGTTGATTTGGAGGAGTTTGTTGCAATCCCAAAGCCTGACGTAAAAAAGAAAAAACAATAAGCAATCGAGCAAATCCTGTCATCATAATTAAAATGGCTGGAGCTAAAGTTAGTACAGTTAATATGATAACTAATTTAACGGCATTAACGACCTCTGTGGGATTATCTGTGGATTTAAAACCTAAATTCAAAGAGGGCAATGTAACTTGTTGTGCCCAAACGCTCGTGGACATAACCATTAGACCCAGCAAGATTAAAATTTGAGGTTTCATAATTTTCATTAAATCATCCTCATACTTTTCATTTTTTGATGAACAACATCACTTAAACCGCCCATAGAAAACTCTTCTTCTGTTTCTTGAGTTGTTTTTTTAACGAGTTCTTCTTTAAAGTCTTTTGGACTTTCTTCGGGTATATCTTCATCCAAGAGTGATAAAGATTTTATCATATTGATATTTTGATCCGTCACACCTATTAATATCGACTCACCCGCGACACGGACTATAGCTAAACTCTTTTTAGGACCCAAATAAAATTGAGACAGCACTTTGATCTGAGTGTGAGATGACTTTTGTTGGATTGCATTTTTTTTAATCCAATAAAAACTACCGACACCCATTAAAATCATTACTAAAACCATGGCTATTGTTTTAAAAGGAGAATCCGAACCTGCAACATTTAACTTTTTATCTTTTTCTAAATTCAGAGCAATCGATTTTTCTGATTCATTTGTTTGGTTTTCAGCAGCAGCAGTATTTTGAATTGTTGACACCGAGGAGGATGAATCCTTTGTAGATGAATCCTGTGCAAATACTAATGATGAAATCGATAGTAAAAGAATAAGAGTTAAATATTTCATATACTACCTCAATTGCTCCACACGTTCGGATTGAGAAATAACATCCGTTAAACGCACACCAAACTTTTCATTGACGACAACCGCTTCTCCGCGGGCAATCAATTTTTCATTAACCAAAACCTCCATAGGCTCTCCGGCTAATTTATTGAGTTCAATAACACTTCCTTGGGTCAAGTTCAGCAGTTCACTGACTGGCATTTTAGTTCGTCCCAACTCGACAGTCACTTTTAAGGGAATATCTAAAATCATTTTTAAATTCTTATCCATTTCTGGATCTCTTCCCTCAGAGGCTTTTTTAGATTCTTTCGCTGGTTCTTTGGTCGAGCTGCTTGATGCAGTTACTTGCTCTTCGGCCTCTTCAAGCAACTGTTGTGCTAAGCTGTCCAGTGGATTATTACTCATATGATTGCCCCCTCTTATTTCTCAACTGTTTTGGTAATTTGTATTGCGGTTGTTCCGTGATGAACTCCATAAAAGCCCTTGTATTTTTTAACACCTTCAACTTGAATATCGAGCTCTCCCGTCGAATCTTGATCTAGTGGAATCACGTCTCCCACTTTCATCTGCATCAAATCTTTTAACTCTATTTCTGTTCCACCTAAATTTACTTTTATTTCTAAATCCGTTTGCATTAATTGCTCTTTGATAATCGAAGTCCAAAGCCTTTTATCTGTTTGATCTGACTCTACTTGAAAACCAGTGGATAACTTTTGTTTGATGGGTTCGATCGTTGCATAGGGAATGACTATAGAAATTGTTCCTGTGGCATTCTCTAACTCGACGTCAAACGTAGAGGCAATGACCACATCTGTAGGAGGAACAATACCAACAAACTGTGGATTGACCTCGGTACGCACAAAGGAACACCCAATTTTTGAAACGCTGGCCCAAGCCGCCTCTAAATCATTAATTGCAAGTTCAACCACTCGACGAACAATGGAAAGTTCGATGGGAGTAAAGTCTTTTCCATCAATTTTTGTATAGGGGCGATCGGCTCCTCCAAAAAAACTATCAACTAAAGCATAAGCTAACTTACTTTCAATCACAAAGAGCGCCGATCCACGAAGATTTCCAAAACGCAACACACTCATACATGTGGGCATGGGCAGCGTGTTTACAAATTCGCCAAATTTTAAAAACTCTGTACTGGTTAAAGTCAAAGAAGCTATTTTTCTTAACGACGAAGACAATGAAACCCGAAATGACCTCATGAATTTTTCATAAATTACATCCAACTGTGGTAACCGTCCGCGGATGATTCGGTCTTGACTGGTTAAATCATAGGTTACAACTCTCTTGTCAGAAGCCGCGGCAGTACGGCCCCCGCCACCGGATCCTTTTTCTTCTCCACCAGCGGCTGGAGATGAAACGTCTCCATCGGCTACCGCAGCTAAAAGAGCATCTACTTCATTTTGAGAGAGAACTTGATTCATATATTTATCTCCCTAGTTGTAAATAAATTCTGTAAAATATATTTTTTTAATTTTACCTTGAACTAAAAATGAATTGAGTGTGTCCTTAATTTCATTCTTTAAATTATTTTTTCCTTCTTGCGTGGATACTTCTTCATAGGTTTTTGTAGAAAGAATCATATTTATATAGTCTCTAATTTGGGGATTTCTTTTTGCGATTTCTTCGGCCAACTTTGGACTATCCAGTTCTATTTCCATATTTACTTTGGCTACTTTTTTTCCCTTAGAGCCCGACAAATTAACCATAAAGGTTTCTAATGGAATAATTTTACCAACGAACGAATCTATTTCTGTCTCTTCATGTTCTTGGGCTGCATGTTCAGCTTTAATGACATTATCAATTTTGGGTTCAGCAGACTCTTTGTGTCGCCCCTGATAAATCATAAAGCCTACCCCTGCTACGACCAACATATTGATCACTGATAGAGCAATAAATAGAACCGTCTTTTGTCCAGATGCAGGTGGCGCGGATGAAACCTCTTCTGCTGCACTTTTTTCTGCCACACGTCCTCCTCGTTTTTTTGACACATCAATCACTTTTTGAATCCTATTTTAAATAGAGCAATGATAGTGCCAACTGGACGTTGGTCTTTTTCCTAGAAAAATTCTTTTGTTTTTTAAGACCTACGTCTCTAAACAAGACCCAACAAAGCCTATCAGAGCCTAACTAAGTCTGAATTTCCAATTTCTTCTAACAAAAATGAAATTGAGATCGTCAAGAGATTGACGTCTGGTTTTATCAATATATCTTTTTTAAAAACCAACTCTTTTAAAGAAATCATTTAAAACCTGTGGTATAGATACGAACAGTTAAATTTAAATTAACACCCATGAAAAAGTTCTATTTTAAAATCTTTCGCGCTTTTATAAAAAGTTCATTCAAAGGGTGTGGATCTTGATTTTTTAAAAAGATCTGCAATGATTTTATTAATTCTTTTTGAAAATGAGTAATTTCTTTGTAAATTGTTTTTTTATTTATTTTGGAGTCCAATGAAAAATCACAGGCTTCTTCTCTCAAGAGGGTTCCACCCAACGAGGCCAACATTGATTCTGGATGAACTCCACGATCGATAGTTCTACCCATTTCAATAAATTCTGATATCGATATGTTTGGATATAATTTCAATAAGTAGATTAAATCATATAAGTCTTTTTCACTGCACCGACTAACGAGAGCCGCAGATTTCATACAAATTAAGGTTTTAAGACTCGCAATTTGCATTTTGCCTTCAATATTGTAAAATTCACCGACTTCAAAAAAGTGAGAATCTAAAACAATATCAATGGTGAAGGAGTGTTTTTTAAAGGTACAGTTTGCGTGGTAGTAAAAGGCGCTTGTTGTTTCTTTCAAAAAATGAATAGATTTGTCCCTCAAAGTAGAAACTGCCTTTTGCGCAGACTTAAAGCTGATCTGATCTTTAGTAAATAAATCAATGTCGTCAGATCTTCTGTGGGCTATATAAAAACCTGAAAGAGCTGTCCCGCCTACAAGTACACAGTTCTCCAATTGAGACTCTATTAAAAAAATAAGAGTTTCCATTAATGGTTTTGGTAATACTTTTTTTGCCAACTTTAAGTTTGGCTTTGAGCTAGTTTCCATAAAACCTCGGCTTGTTTGCGATAGGCGGGATGAATTTTGTTTTTATATAAATGAAATTTATCCCAAATTTGATTCCCTGCAATTTTTGCTGAAGCATAAAGTCCGTAAACTTGCACAAGGCGAGCCAAGGCTTCTGGTTGCCCCCGAATAACAGCTGATGAAAAACTTTCTATGTTTTTGTAGAGCTTATCCCAAAAAAGTTCAGTTTCAATTTCTTTGCGTAAATTTTTATTTTCTAAAACTTCAATGGCTCGATTTAAATCTTCATACCGAAGTCCTAATTCAAAAGCTAATTTCTCTTGGGTTTGGCTATATATATTAATATTAGAATTAGTTTTTGATTTTTTTTTCCATTCTGAAAGAGTTTGTCGAGATATACCAACTCGTCTAGCTAGTTGGGCCGGCCTAATTCCTTTGATCTCAATATAGCTAAATAAAGTGTTAGCATTCATAACATTTATTCTAGGAGAATTTGCAATTCTTGTCAATTTAAATGGACAAATATTATATATATTAATGTAATATCAATACTTTAACTTTTTATAATTTACACCACATAGACGCCATATTTTCTATAGTAAGACTTTTGACAAGTGACAGGCTAAATTGTCACTTCTTCTCGAATTTGAAAAAAAATTCTAATTAACATCAAAATCACTCTACTTTTTAAGGGGTTAGAAGGCTTGATCTTTCCATTAATTGGTACGGGGTTTGCATCCTTATTATGTATGGGACTTAAAACTATTTTTATTATTTTACTTCAAATGGCGGCTTTGTTTAGCCCACAATCCTGAAAAAAAATCCATTTGTCAGCTTAACCCTAAACTGTGCCCGTGAATTACCAATGGATATTTTAGCCTCACTAATGCGTTGTCGCCAAAAGGGGGCAGAGTTTTAAATTTTGAATCAGTTGATTTACGATGGTTTCATTTCCTGCAACTATGGAATTATGATAAGGATTGTACTCGAGTCCATGATAGGTTTTAACAATACCGCCCGCTTCTCGAACCAATAAAATCCCAGCAGCAGAGTCCCAGGGTTTTAAATTTTTTTCCCAATAGCCATCAAAAACACCACTGGCGACAAGACATAAATCATAGGCCGCAGCTCCTGGACGACGAACTCCACTGCACAGACGTACGATACGATCAAATACGGCTAACTGCTCTTTAAGATTTTCTTCGATTTCTGAGAAAAAACCTGTGGATAAAAAAGAGTTCTTTAATGTGTTTTCTTGACTCACGGAAAGACGACGACCATTCATAAAAGCTCCCTGGCCTTTGATCGCCGTGTAGGTTTCTTTTAAAATAGGAACATCAATAACAGAAAGAACAATTTCACCATTAATTTCCAAACCTAGACTAATACAAAACACGGGAAAGCGATGAATATAATTAGAAGTCCCATCTAAGGGATCTAAAATCCATCGGGCTTCTGCATGATCCGCACTCCAGGAAAGCGACTCTCCTGCGGCATAGGACTCTTCACCTAAAAACTCAAAAGTCGGGTGTTTAGAGTTTAAATATTCACGAATGACCTGCTCTGACTCGCGATCCGCTTCGCTCACTAGACCCGCCTGATACTTATGCTCAATCTGGCTTAAATTACCAAAATAATGCAAAAGCACATCTCGACCGAGCTGTACGGCTTTTAGGGCATCCCTTAGGACTAAAGGCAAATTGATTGAGACTTTGTTGACCATAGGGATTACTTAAAGCTAAACTTTAAGTGTATGTCAATGGATTGACACACTTAACAAGGACGTTATTAAAGGAAAAGAAAAATGGCAAACAAATCAGATGTATTTATAAAACTCGTTTTATTATTTTTTATTTCCCTACTTTCATTTTCAGTGGGCACTTATGTAGGAAAAAAATATAGTGATCATCAACATAAATTGGCTGAACTTGAGCCCTCACAACGCGAACACTCTACGGCTCAACATTCAGAAAAAGTGGAAAACAATCACGAAATGGACCGCGAACCGGCCTCAGAAATAACAGATAAAGAAATTGCAGCACTCGCAGAAGAATTTATAGAGGATGAAAAAATAGAAGAACAC
>DAIRER010000541.1:0-1512 GCA_036795495.1 Pseudobdellovibrionaceae bacterium
CGATTTCGTTTTGTGGGCTTGTCGTACCAGGTTTTTAAGGGAGATATTCTTAATTCTCCGCTACGAAAGCCGGAGGGTTCAGTAATTTCAATGTGAAATTTTTCAGCATAAGCATGATATCCTTTAGCTAAATGCAACTTTAAAATCAGATCTCCCCCTTGGCCGGCTTCCCATTTTGAAATAGAAAGTGATGGAGAAACTGTCACAACATCAAAGTCTTCTTGAGTTTGTGCATTTAAAAAGTTAGGCGAAAAAAGGAGTAGAAGCGAGAACAGCAAGTGAAAAAGGGCAAAACTTTTTTTCATAAATCAGATCCTTTATTAAAATAAGTCCAGTCGGGGTTATTTGTTATAAGAATAATCCTAGACCTTTAGTGAGTTTAAATCAAATGGTCTTCAATTTTTAAAATATCATCCGAAGAGTCTTGTGATAGAGGAGTAATCATATGGGATTTGTAGGCGTCATCGTCGTTTTCATCATGGTGTTCGGTGGTTTTTTGATCGCTGGTGGAAACATGTCCATTATTTTAAAGGCGGCCCCCTTAGAGTTAATGATTATCGGAGGCGCGGCCTTAGGGGCTTATATTATAGCCAACCCAATGAAGGTTATTAAGGCCGGTGTAAAGCTTGGAATGAAGGCCATGACAGCGAAAGGTCCTCAAAAACAAGATTATGTTGAACTACTTCAAATGCTTTTTCAGTTATTTCAAACTTTTCGAAAAGAAGGTCCTCAAGGTGTTGAAAAGCACATAGAAAACCCTGAGCAAAGTGATATTTTTAAAGCCTATCCTAGTTTTATGCACAATCATCATGCCGTTGAATTTTTGTGTGACACCATGAAAATCACCTTGTCCGCAGAACTCAGTCAATATGATGTGGATGATTTATTGGATACAGATATTAAGGCCATCCACGCGGAAGAGCACTTGGCTCAGCATGCCGTCCAGGCTGTTGCTGATGGATTTCCAGGTTTAGGAATTGTGGCCGCGGTTTTGGGTATTGTTAAAACGATGGCCCACTTAACTGAGGGTGTTGAGAAAATTGGTTCTTTGGTGGCAAGCGCACTTGTGGGAACCATGTTGGGGGTTTTTGGAGCTTATGGTCTTATTGGTCCCACGGCTGTAAAAATGGGAGCCGATATCGAAGCTGAGGGTAAATATTTACAAGTGATCAAATCAGCTCTTGTTGCACTTCAAAGAGGAGCGCCTCCTTTAGTGTGTGTTGAATTTGCTCGCAGAACAATTACGCCTGAAGAAAGACCTACATTTGAAGAAATGGATAAGGCAACTAAAGAAATTAAAAAGGCAGCATAATGGCAGCAGATAAAAAAGCTACAATTGTTATCAAGAAAATTGTTATTGCTGGTGGCGGTGGCCACGGGGGTTCCTGGAAAGTGGCCCTAGCAGATTTTATGACAGCAATGATGGCGTTTTTTCTTGTGATGTGGCTTTTAGGTCAATCAGAAGAAACTAAAAAAGCCGTTTCTGATTATTTTTCTACACCATCTATTATT
>DAIRER010000081.1:0-7591 GCA_036795495.1 Pseudobdellovibrionaceae bacterium
ACCTTTTCGATGGCTGTTGTTGGACTTTCCCTGCCCGAAGCCACTTTATTAAGAAAAGTGATGAAACCTCGATTGATTGCTTGGTTTTTTGCCAGTGTGACAACGGCAATCATTATATTAGGGTATTTGTTTAACCTGATCCTTTAAAGGTTTTCTGATTTGCAACACTGTTGCATTATAATAAATTATAATGTAGTGTTGCAAAAACAAGGAACAAGCATGAATAAACCCAACCCTACAAAATCTGAGCAATTACTGACTCGTTTTTCACTTAAAAAAACGGATTTAAGATTGAGCCTTCTGGATTTATTTTTAAAAGAAAAACGCTCTTACACACAAGCCGAAATCCTAGAGCATCTTGAAAAGAGAAAACAATCTGTTGACCGAGTTTCGGTCTACAGAAATCTGAATCAATTGAAAGCCGCTGGAATTGTACATGAAATTGAAAACAATAAATATGTCGGATGCAACCATGATTGCGAAAAACATGCCCATGTTCTTTTGTATTGTCTTTCCTGCGAAAAACACAGTGAAGTCAAAGACCACGAAAAACTGAATCAGTTTTTTAAAGCCATTGAGAATTTTCATTTTTTAAGTCCCTCTCAAGCTGTATTTCTTAAGGGACTTTGCCAGGCGTGTGCTCATGTATAACTTTGAATCCTTTTCTGTAAAAGTAAATCAAAACGTTTTGATACGCCCCCAAAAACTTAACTTTCCCGAAAAGGGACTCTTTCTCATTATTGGCGCCAATGGCATTGGAAAAACTACTTTTTTAAAACAACTTGCGATTCATTTGCTAAGAATTCATAAAAATCTTAAAATTTCATTTGTATCCTCCATTCAAATCTACGAACGAGAACTTTCCTTAAGTGGAAAGGAATTCTATAGTTTGTACTCTCAGAAACCATGGACAAATGATGTTCTTTCTCATTTTGGCCATCTCCTATCAAAACGAATAGACCATATGTCCTCGGGAGAGTTTCAAGCGCTTATTTTGATTTCAAACTTTATGGAAAATTCCGATGTCCTCTTGGTTGACGAACCCATTTCTCACTTAAGCCCTGAATGGGCTCACTTTTTTGTTCTCTGGATGAATGAACTTAAAAATACAAAACTCATTATTACTGTCAGTCACCAAATGACCTACTTACAATCAACGGCAGATCAAATTTTTGAAATCAAAGATTTGCATCTTGTACTAAAACAACAACATGTAGAAAGCCAAATACATGACATTCATTGAACTCATTCAAAAAGATTATTTTTTATTTACTATCGGACTTGTTTTTATTTTTCTTTTGGCTGGTTTACCCATAGGCTATTTACTGATTCACAGAAATCTGGGGCTTTTTTCAGATGCCATCAGCCATTCATTGATTCCTGGGCTGGTTGGTGCTGTTCTTTTTTTGGGGCTTTCCGTGAAGTCGCTTTTTATAGGCGCCTTTGTTTGGGGAATGCTTGTGGCAACGGTATTTTCTTTACTTGGAGGGCTTAAAGAAAAAAAGCGGGATTCAACACTTGTTGCGATCTCGCTATTTGGTCTATCCCTAGGGCTTATTTTAAATCAGATATTTAATTTAAAAATCGATTTCACTCATCTTTTATTTGGTTCGCCTCTTTTAGCAGATGCCAATGATCTGATATTTCTTGGAGGATTTTCTATATTTACCTTACTTACAGTTCTTTATTTTTGGAAAACAATTTTAAGACTTTGTATTGATCCTGTAGGATCGACTTTTCGATTTGGTCAGCTTAAAAGTCAGTTTATTTTTTCTTCACTGACAACGATTTTAGTCGTCATTGGGTTTCAAATTTTTGGAGTTCTACTAACCACAGGGCTTTTAATTTTACCCCACGTGGCTTTTGATGCTTTTCATTTTTCAATTAAAACAAAAATTCTTGTTAATATTTTTCTCACCACGATCTTTGCAATTTTTAGCTTTTTTCTAAGTTACAATTATAACTTAACATTTTCTGCTACCTTTGTTTTAGGAATATCCCTACTCGCTCTTATGAATCGACTTTTTAAAATATCGGAGACTTAAAAAATGAATTATATTAATTTTACTTTTGTATTCTTTTTTTTAATTTCAGGGGAGTTGGCCTTTGGAAAATTAAAAGTTGTAACCACATTCAGTGTTATTGAAGATCTAGTCAAAGTTATATCAGAAGATCGTGTAGATACATTAAATCTCGTACCCGCAGGCGAGGACCCTCATCTGTTTGAACCAAAACCTAGAGATATTGAAAATGTAAAATCCACAGATCTCATTTTTGCAAATGGACTGATGTTCGAACCCTGGCTCAATAAACTTATATCCACTTCAAAATCAAAAGCAAAAATAAGCATTATAAGCTATAGAATTAAATCCAGACAATTGATGGAGGAGGGTCATTCAATAATAGATCCCCATGCCTGGAATAGTCCACTACAAATCATAAAATATATTGAGGCAATTGAAGAGCGCTTATCAATAGAACTTCCGAAAGAAAAAACTTTATTTCAAAAAAATGCAAATCAATTAAAAAATGAAATTAATGTAATTTATAAAACCTACAGTCAATTTTTTAACAACATTCCTTCTGAAAAAAAAGTGATTCTAACAACACACGAAGCGGGATTTTATTTATGTGAGGATTTTGGAATTAAATCCCTTTCCCCTCTCGGGTTATCAACAAGCGAAGAATTTAGAACAAAAGACTTAAGCGAACTTCTAGAAAATATTAAAAAACACTCCATTAAAGTGATATTCACCGAAAAAAACCACCATCAAATTCTCACAGAGAAAATCTCTAATAAAGCGAAATTAGTTTTAGGAAAACCACTCTACTTTGATGGGCTTTCTGTCAAAACAGAACCCGCTTCTACTGTGATTAAAATGCTGAACTACAATCTGGAACAAATTAAAAACTCTATGGAGTAAGTTAAAAGTTTAAATACAAGATAAAGGTCGCTTAACTTTATTTTGGCTTTGCATGAGTTGAATGAAGCACTTTTTCCGTGTAAGCCAGCATGAGTGTCGAGAAAAGAAATACGACGTGTATTACAATTTGCCACTTTACTTGTTCAACATCCTTGTTATTTATATTAATAAAAGACTTTAAAAGATGAATCCCTGAAATTCCAACAAGAGCTCCGGCCAATTTAACCTTTAATGTGCCCGCATCAATTTTCTCGAGCCAATCTGGACGATCTTCATGATCACTCAAATGCATCCGACTCACAAATGTCGCATAACCACCGATAATCACCATGACGAGCAAATTAAGCACCATAGAAATGTCTACAAGGGTTAATATCCCCAGCATAAGAACTTCTTCTTGAATTATTCCTACTGTTAAAACCAGATGAATCAGTTCAACTAAAAATTTATAGGTATAGAGAAGAGCTCCGATGATAAGACCACCATAAATAGGAGCTTGAATCCAACGGCTTGAGAAAATAATATTTTCAAAAAGAGTTTCTATTTTTTTCATGTAATTTTTCCTTCCAAATCAACATACCTGAAATTTTTAAAATGAAAAGTAAAATTATCGGATGAGGTTTTGGTCAGTTCCCCACTTTTGATCAGCTCCCCAACTTGGAAGAAATGCTAGAAAGTTTTTTTTAACAACTGAAAACTCTGTTAAATAATTTTTAGGAACAGGATCCGCGGCCGGAAATTTTTGACCCAAGGGATCGACATATCTTCCATTAACAAAAAATTCAAAATGCAAATGGGCCCCCGTGGCCAACCCCGTTGAACCCACATACCCAATGGTTTGCCCTTGAGAAACCGTCGTACCTTTTCGCAAGCCCTTTGCAAAACGACTGAGATGCTTATAGGAGGTTGTATATATAGAGTTGTGACGGATCGTAATCACATTTCCACCTCCACCACTCCAGCCTTGAAAAATAACGGTCCCATCACCAACAACACGAATCGGCGTACCTGTACTTGCGGCATAATCAACACCATTATGAGGACGATTTAATTTTAAAACAGGATGAAACCTCTTTTTTTGAAATTTTGATGAAATTCTAGAATAGGGAATGGGGCTTTTTAAAAAAACTCTTTTAAGACTATGACCATCTGGAGTAAAATAACCCACATCTTCACCATTGGTCCTAAATAGAACGGCGGTATGTATATCCTGACTATTGATATATTCGGCTGATAAAATAGATCCCCAGCCAATGGGCTCTCCAAGCACGAGTTCTTGCTCTACCGAAAGTCTCCATCTGTCACCCGACCGAACCTCCCTTGAAAAATCAACTTGCCATGCAAAAATCTCAGACAGTTCTGAAATCAAAACAGGATTCATTTGTGCTTCTTGGGCTGACTCCCACAAAGAACTTTTCACGTAACCTTGAAAGGTAATAACCTTGGTTTCAACTTTTTTTTCAATTTTTTTTGCAGTCCAAACGGAGCCTTCTTTTTCTAAAAGCAGAGCTTCCTTGGGACTCAGTTTTATACGTAGACCTATTAAGTTGGCTTCTTTTTCTTGTGCATAGTTGACTTGAAACCGTGTTCCAGAGTGCAATCGTCCCAAATCCTTTATTGGTTTTGCTGCAATCACTAAATTATGTATATCTTGCGAACTAATATCTAATTGTCGTAAGGCTGTAGCCAATGTTGATCCAGGTCCAATACTATAAGGATATCTTTGCTCTGTAGAAAGAGTCGGACTCGTCTCTTCAATGACTGAAGGAACTTCAACGATAGAGTCAATTTCTTTTTGTCGTTTTCCTAAAAAGGCAATTAACATAAATAAAAGAATCAAACCAACAATGAGAATTAAAATATTTTTCTTCATTGTGGAATTTTAATTCGATTTTTAAAAACAGTCCACCCAAAATTTAAAACCAGACCACAATATTTTTTTAAAGGACTATTACACTATGATTTCTTTACGATTTTTAAGAAACTCTTCGGCCTCTTTTAAAAAATAATGAGGTCCGTTAATTTGCAACAACTCTATAACTTCAACAAGATAATTGGCACCAATAATTCTTGGAATAAAAACATAACTCGCACCTTCTCTATAAAGCTCTCGAGCATAGTCAATATTCTCAGCTGTCACTATGATATTACTTTCTGGTGAAAGCTGTTTTAATGTTCTTAATAATTTAAGATTCGTTGTTCCTTTTAATATCTTATCGGGTATAGAACAAATAATCACTTTTGCAACCTCAAGATTCATATACCTTAAAGTATCTGCACTGCTGATATCGCCATACTTGCAGCGAATTCCACTTCGCTGCAATTCAACGTGAGCTTCGGGATTAAAATCAACAACTAAAATTCGTTCTATAAATTCCTTTGAATAACGTCCTTGAATTTCATAGAGCAAAGAACTGGCTTCTCTATAAAATCCAAGTATAACCACGGACGCATGTTCACTGGATTCTTCAGCCTGAATTTTTAAAGTTGTTTCCGAAATATAATCTGGAAATCCGATCCATCCTAAGAAGGAATTTAATTTCATATAGATCCCATGAGATGCTGGAATTACAAAAGAAGAAATTAATGCTGTCGCGACAAGCGAAATTATAAATACAGATAAAAAGCTCGGGTCAATGTGCTTGTACGTTACACCTAACGCCGCAAGGACTAAGGAGAACTCGGATAATTGACTTAAATTTAAGGCTGGCAAAAGACTGGCTCGATTTCCAAAACCAAGTTTGTAAAGTATTGGGTAAATGGTGATCACACGACTCAGAAGAACAAGCACAATCATCGCGGCAGAAATCTTTAATACATCCATTGTGGGTATTGGAATTTGCAAACCAAGGCTGACAAAAAATAACGTAATAAAAAAATCTCTTAAACTTGAAATTTTCGCAGCAACATCTAAATGATAGGGAAAAGAAGCAATGGACATTCCCGCAACTAAGGCCCCCATCTCTAAAGATAAATTTAAAGAATCTGCAAATCCGCACATTGCAAAGCACCAGGCCATAGATAAAATTAACAACAACTCAGGCTGTCGCCCTGCTTTTTTAAAAATAACTGGTAAAATAAATCGAGCCACCACCCAGCTAAAAAGGACAAGAACTCCCACTTTAGCCAAGGAAATAATCAACGCTAAGGAATTAAGATTTGAAAGATTGGGGTGAACGGCCAGAAATGAAATGGCTACAAAATCTTGAAGCACGAGAACTCCAAGAGTGACTCTTGATGGAAGTGAATCTAAATTCATTTGGTCTGATAGAATTTTAACGACGATCAATGTTGAAGAAAGAGTCCCCGCGACAGCAAGATAAATAATATCAAAATGACCATTGTCGTAGCCCAATAAACTAAAAAACAAGTAGCCTAATATTAAGCTTCCCGTTATTTGAACCAAACCACTGAGAATAACCGCTTTACCTGATTGGAGAAGTTTTTTAATATTAATTTCTAAACCAAGAATGAAAAGCAATAAAACAAGACCAATTTCAGAAAGATTCGCAATACTTTCTTGGTTTTGAATAAAACCAAACCCCAGATGTGGTCCAATGATCACCCCAGCAATAAGATAACCCAAAATAAGTGGAATTCGAAAAAAATAAGATGGCAAACCTATCAATCCGGCAGCAATGATTGCTTTTCCGATATCTGCCAAAAGATGACTTTGCATACTTTTATCTCCTCTAGAGATAAACTATCTTACATATTTTTATAAAACTCAAATTATTGATCACTACAACGGGGCTGACTCCCAATCTTGAACATGTGCATAAAGAAGATCTTCTATATATTCAGCATCTTTTAATAATTTATTTTTTGAAGTTTCAACATCCCAGTTCGGCGCAAACTGCAAATACATTTGCATTTCAGAAAGCTTTTTATTGATATTCTCATCCTTTAAGGGCCGAAGTTCATCGCGTAGAGTATTTAAATATAGATTTGCCAAGCGCATATAGTCTCCATAATCAGTTTCTACGAGTAACGATATTTTACGTATAAACGATTCTATAAAAGTTAGCATAGAGAACCTCCTTTGCTCAAGGAAACTAGCACTTTCTTTAAAAGAACAAAACTGGGTTCAGAATCATTAAAAAAATTAAATATAATCCATCCTGCGCAGGACGTAATGCTTGCCAAATAAATTCAAAGGGTAATAATACACCCATAATCTTAACAAAGTAGGTATAAATGTCAGTTCATCTTTTTTCAAATTTCAATTTAGGCAAAATGTTACTCAACAATCATATTGTTATGGCTCCTATGACACGCAATCGCTGTATCGATAATATGCCCAATGAAAATGTTGTAAAATATTATGAGCAACGTGCCGAAGCGGGTTTAATTATTACAGAAGGAACATCCCCTTCAGATAGTGGATTGGGATATGCTCGCATTCCAGGTTTATTCACAGGTGAACAAGTCAAGGCATGGAAAAAAGTCACTGAAGCCGTTCATCATGCAAAATCCCGAATTTTTGTTCAACTTATGCATTGTGGTCGCGTCGCTCATCCTGATAACATGATGTCAGGAGTCGAAATTGTAGCCCCCTCGCCTATTGCAATTAAGGGTGAAAAAATGTGGACAGACCAGAATGGATTCCAAGACTTTCCAGTTCCTGAAGAGTTAACTGAAAATGAAATTCTCAGTTTGATTGAAGA
>DAIRER010000082.1:0-7588 GCA_036795495.1 Pseudobdellovibrionaceae bacterium
CTTTTCTAGTAGTTTGGTATTCACTTCTACTGTAATTTTTTTGGCGGTTTGAGACATAAGATCTCCTTTTTAAAGCTTTTTTAATATTACCATATTTGTATATGGCGTGTCAATATGGGGATAAGTATGGTATAATTATATTATTTCTTAGTTTTTTTCGATGGAGTTTGAATAGTCTCTCCAGGATTTTCCTTTTCGAGCGCGAGCGTCTTGTTGGAATTGTCGAACCGCTTTTTCATGTTTTTCGTAGGTTTCGCTAAAGATATGAGTTCCATCGTTTTTACTTACGAAAAATAAATAATTTGAAGTAGCGGGACGTAAAAGAGCTTTAAAACTTTCAGCACCTGGATTGGATATTGGCCCAGGTGGAAGTCCAGCATTAAGATATGTGTTGTAAGGGTTGGGAGTTCTTAAATCAGCTCTTGTAATACTGATAATATAAGAACCCTCTTTGAGGGCTTTTCCATAGAGAACTGTAGGGTCAGTTTGAAGGCGCATGTTTTTTTTAAGTCGATTGAAAAACACAGAAGCAATGAGCGGTCGTTCTTCTGGTACGCCGGATTCCTTTTCAATAAGACTCGCAAAGGTGACAAATTGATGTCGGCTCATAGGGGACTTTTGGGGTAAATTTTCATAAACCTTTAGAAAGTTCTTCACCATCATGCGAATCAAATCTTGGGCCGTTGTGTTTTTAGTGATTTTATAGGTTTCAGGATAAAGATAGCCTTCAAATGAAGACAAGTTTTCATTTAAAAGAACTTGAACCAATTGGGGATTACGGGCTTGGTTGAGAAAATCATTTTTAGATCCAAAACCAGAATCTTCAAAGAGCTGAGCAATTTCAAAAATATTTAAACCTTCGCTCACTGTAAAACTATAATGAATGCTTTTCCCTGAAGTTAAAACTTTCAAAATCTCAAAAGCCGTCATTGTTTGTTGAATCTGATATTCTCCCACTTTAAGCCCATTGGATTTTCCTAAAACTTTTGCAAACAGAACAAACCAAGTGGCATTCTTAATATAGAATTTTTTTTCTAAATCTTGTGCAACTGTTTTTAAAGACATACCTTTTTTTATTTGAACAGTTGTTGTCTCTGAAGCTCCGTTAAGACGGGTGTCAAAGGTTTTCATGGGAGTCATAAGGTATTGCCAACTCATAAGACCCAATAAAAGTGTCAAAGTAAAAACTAGAAAAAGGATACTTATTAGAAAAATATTTTTTTTCATATGATTTGCTGTATCTTTCCTATTAATAATTCATTCCGGGCATTACTTTTGAGGGATCAAAGGGTGTGGCATCCTCTAGGCTACTGACCGGGATAGAACAATATTGAATCGCATAATGAGCAGAGGGTCGATCGTTGCCGGATTTTCCAAGGCCACCAAAGGGAAGTCGAGAGCTGGCTCCATTGGTGGTGCGGTTCCAATTGAGAAGCCCCACGCGAGCATGAAATTGAGCCTTTTCATAAAGAGCTTTGTTTTCAGTAAATAAAGCCATACAAAGACCAAAACCAGTCGAGTTCACGATGCTCATCACCTCTTCAAATTCACCGACCTGAAAAAGAGCCACATTGGGCCCAAAGATTTCGCTTTTTTGATAGACGCTTTTATTATCAAATTTATTTACCAAGTGAATACTTGGTGTCACATAATAACCTTTATGTTTTAGGTCTAGCACTTTTCCACGCATTAGGCTTTCACAGTTTTCACGATTGGCAATCTCTTGAAACCGAAGATATTTTTCAACAGCCGTGGAGTTAATCAATGGCCCCATAAAAGGTTTATCATCCCAATGCCCAATAGATAATTTTTTTGCGGCTTCATAAAATCGATCCGTAAATTCCGTAGCAATCTTGGGATGTAAAATCACGCGGCTTGTTCCGGAGCAGCGTTGGCCAGAGGAAAGATAGGCTCCTATTAAGGTTTCATAAATGGCTTTATCTAAGTTAGCATCTTCCCAGACAACGGTGGCATTTTTTCCGCCCATTTCAAGGGCTAAAATTTTTCCATAATGGGAGAGAGTTTCTTGTTTGATTTTTAAACCCACCTCGTAGGATCCTGTAAATAAAATTCCGTCCACCTCTTCGTGAAGAACGAGTTTTCGACCAGATTCTCCATCACCTTGAATCATATTAAAAACTCCAGCAGGTAATCCGGAATGATGAATAATTTCTGCCATTAATTGGCCAACGGCAGGAGTTTGGTCCGAGGGTTTAAATACAACAGTATTGCCTGCAATCAGTGCCGGAATAATATGACCATTGGGTAAATGTGCCGGAAAATTAAATGGCCCAACCACAGCCATGACCCCACGAGAACGGTGGCGAATCACTCCCGTGACTCCAGGAAGAGCATTTTCAATGCGCTCTTCTTTTATTAAATCTAAAGAATAATTAAGAGTGATATCAATTTTTGCACTTAAGGCTTTAGCTTCGGTTAAGGCCTCCCAAAGGGGTTTACCTGTATCGCGAGCAATAACTTCGGCCATTTTATTTTCATGAGCAATAAAACTATCCTTTAATTTCCATAAATAGGATTTTCGTTCATCAAGAGTGAGCTGTGCCCATTTAGGATAAGCTCGGCGAGCAGCGCCGCAGGCTTGTTCAATATGTTCATGAGAAAAGGGAGCATCCATTAGATGATCTTTAAGATCAGCAGGAGAAAAATCCTTAAGCACTCCATTGCCTGCTTTGACAGAATGAAATTGTCCATCAATGTAGTCGCCTAAATATTGCAATTTTGAGAGTTCCATTAGACACCTCTTTTCTTTTTATATTCAAAGGGAGTAAGATAAACTTTATCATTTAACTTAACACCTAAAATTTGGCTCATCTTTGGCGGCAGTGCTACTGAATTTTCACGGATATCAACGGGGGTCATCACAGCTTTAAAACTAGGGCTATTTTCTGGAGTGACCAGATAAAGGGGGCCAAAGCTTGGCTGAGAAAATTCAGCAACGGTTAATTTTTGACCCATTTTAATGGGAAGAATCTGTTGTGTTTCAGCACCATAGTGTGGGCCTCCATCAAATGGATCAATTTCATCTAAATATTTAAAACCAATACTTTCTAAAAGGTATTGGGCGGGGCGAGTTGACTCTCCAACCCGTCCAACCACAAGACGTGCCTTCGAAGATAGTAGACAAAGATAAATATCATCTGGTGGAAAAAGACTTTGAATAAATTCTTTATGGTTTTGGCTTAAAATATCAGCCTCTTGATAAGGGAGGCCCGTAAATCGGCGGCCCAGGGCTTCCCAAAATTCACTGCGTCCCTCTTCTGTCAGTGGGGGAGTTAATTCGCAAAGAACTCGCTTTTCAAAACGTTCAGGATGTAATCCCATATAAAGAAAACGAACAAGGCTGATTTGTTTTCCTAGTTTTTCTAAGCGCTGTCTATAATTTCGGTCGATTAAAAGTCCACCAATTTCTGTGGGACCATCACTGTCTGTTTTAAAACGCAGAACTTGATGGATAAAGCCCAACCCCAAATCCTTACTAAAGTGATCTTTTTTTAAGATTTTAAAATAATAATGAGGAATTTTTTCAGTCCCGTGCTTAGCAAGAATTAAAGAACTTCCGACGACCATTTTTTGATCAATGTCTTCGATTACAAAAAGGTATTCTGAATCTTCTTTTGAAAGTTCACCAGAAAATGATTTTAAACTGCGCTCAATTTTTTGAGATAAAGTGGATTTATCGCTGGGTAAGTTTAGTAAATTAAATTGTTTTGCCAAATCCATTAATTGGGGAAGGTCATTCATTTGAATTGCACGGATTAAAAAACTCATAAACACAACCTTTTCATAAGACGAGCATAAAACTCAATCGCTTGATTGAGTTGACTGATTTTAACACTTTCTTTGGCGGTGTGAAGATTATCACCACGCTCACCGGGGCCAAAGCACACACACTCAACTCCAAGTCGGCTAAATAGACTGGCTTCATTGGTCGAAGAAAGAGTTATTATTTCAGATTCTAATCCAATAGATCTGGCTTCATCAATACAAGATTTTAACAGGATCGAGTTATCAGGAACCCTAAAGGGTTTTTTATAATCATTGATTTGAAATTGACATTGTACGGCGTGGCATGAGGATTTAATTGTATCCAACCAGTTTTCAAGGGTTTCGCTTTGAATACTCGGAGGAATTCGACAGGTCGCCAATATTTGTATATAGTTTTTAAAGGTTTTAACAAGGCCAATATTTAAAGTGGGTTGATTTGGAGAAAATTCATTGTCTACATATTTTTTAAAATCAGATTGAATTTGAGTAATTGTTTTATAAATAGTCGTTAATCGAGTCAGGGTTTGTGGCTTTTTTAAAGTAATAATATCAACTTCTAGAAAAGCATTTGATGGGACGGTGTTGTAGTTGACCCCTCCCTCCATATTCATAATCACGCAGTTTTGTGGAAGATTCAGTAAGTACTCAAATAACTTTGTAATCGCATTATCGCCTAACTCAGGGGTTGCTCCGTGCGCTTCGATTCCATGAAATACACGACTTTGTGTTGACGTACTTTCTTTGAGATCATGTTCATTGCGATAAGAAATTTCTTCTTCAGAAAAAGGGATTTGAATTTCAAGTGCTGCAAATCCTTTTGATGCGTAAGAGATTTTTAGATCTGTCGGCTCTCCAATAAGGGCATATTTGGCATTCACCTTGTTTTTGCGTATGAGTTTTAGGGCTCCGGCCATTCCAGTTTCTTCGCCGTAGGTGCCAACGAGAACAGGGGGGAGTATCCATTTTTTTTGAACACCTAATTTTTCAAGTGCCGCAATTTTACAAAGAAAATCCAACTTAGTATCCGCAGAACCCAGTCCGTAAATTCGTTCCGAGATAATATGAGCCTCAAAGGGATTGTAACTGGTTTTCTCCCACAAATTGAAAGATCCAGGATCGCGGGTGTCGAGATGGGTTTGAAATAAAAACTCAACGGGAGGGCGATTTTCTGAAGAAGTTTTAGGTCGGACAAGGATATTGGCCTGTTTTTGCTCAAGGGAGTCCTCTTCCTGCAATTCGACTTGAAACCCCTTGTGTTCACAATACTCTTTAAGCCAATGAATCATTTCTAAAGTGCTTTGGTTGGGGCCCGAGTCAAAAGAAATCAGCTGGCGACAGGCTTGCAAAAAATCCAACTAGACCCCTTCCAAAATAGTTTTCTCAACAACGGATAGGGCTGTTTCAATTTCATGATCTTTAATAATGGCAGGCACAAGAAATCGACATCGAAGTGGGATCTTTCCGCAACTAAAACCAACAATACCATTGGTAAATAATTTTTTTAAAAAATTATTTACACGGTCTTTATCCCCATCAAAGGGAGTGAATGCAATCATAAGACCCATTCCGCCAGCATCTTGGACCAAACCTTTGCAGGTGGTTTCGTTGAGGCGATTCAATCCTTCGACAAATTTTTTATGGATTTGTTGAATTCGTCCTTGAGGACCTAGAAATCCTTCTTGAAGCATTTGAATCATTTCCATTCCTGTTTTCATAGAAACGGTAGAGCCGGCAAAAGTTCCAGCAATTAAGCCGGGTTTTGGATTGTATTCTTCGGTATAAAGTGTGGCACCCAACTGGGCTGTTTTAGCAACCGTACAAAGGTCTACATATTGACCAAAGTCTAGGGTTTCAAAGGCAAAATACTCTCCCGTGCGACAAAAGGTTTGAATTTCATCGGCCCACACGGCGATATGGTTTTGTTTACAAAACTCTAAAAGTGGAATGAAAAATTCACGAGGAGCTGGGTTGTATCCGCCCTCACCGAGCATGGGCTCAAAAACAAAACAAGAAATATTTTTTTCATGTTTTGCCACATGCTCTTTAAGCGCTCGTAGTGTTGAGTCTGTGCTTTGAGGGTCTTTTTTATTATAAAAAGGCAGTCGTAAAACTTCATTGTACTCTGGAAGACCTTGTTTAAAAGAGGGATTGTCGGTAACTTCGGCCATCATTGTCGAGCGTCCAGCAAAGGCATTTTGAAAGGTAACGATCATCCGAGCGGGTGAATTTTTTTGGCGACTCATTTTTAAGGCGTTTTCATTGGCGATGGTTCCGCAAGAGGCAAACCAGACATGTTTGAGTCGGCTTTTTCGGCTAGCAATTTTAACCAAGAGCTCAGAAAATTGAACATAGTCCATGTTGGGTTCTAAATTTCCCTGCATGATCACATCTGAAAGCGCGCCCTGAATAGCGGCCTTCATCACTCGAGGATTAGCATGACCCATTAGATTTATCCCAATGCCATTAATTAAATCCAGTTTGACGCTGCCATCGGCAAGTTCAACAAAGGGACCATGCCCACGACCTGTTCCAATGTAGGGGTAATGAAGGGGGCGGCCTCGAAGTGAGCCAATGTGATCAAGGTGTTCTTGGTAAGAGATTTTGAGCTCAGCCTTTGGTTCTTTAATTTTATTAAAGGGTAAATTTTGGTTAGAAACCTCTGCGGTCAGTCGATTTACGAGGTCTTCAATTTGTGTATTCATGATTTAGATCCCTCTCTTGGATTAATTAAAACATTATGAATTTTCATAGTAAGGTTATCTGAGTCCTTTGAGTCTAGACAAGTCACAGAGTGGTATATATTTTTACTCTTGAATACCTCGGCGTTGCGTTAGTTTGAGTTGTTGGTTCCTGTTCTTGAGATTTAATATAAATAAGTGATAGAATTTCGAACATGATGAAAAATTTTAAATTCCTTTTGTTTGTATTTTTGAACCTGTTTTTAACGGTGGGAGCGCAGGCCGAATCTTTTGATGAACTTTTTAAGGCTGGTGTTCGGTTTTTTCAAGAAGAGAAGTTTGAAGAAGCAAAGATCACTTTTCAAAAAGCTGTGCAGATTGAAAAAAACAATGTGAGTGCTTTGATTAATCTGGCATTTTCTGAATACAAGTTGGGCCACCGGGGTGTGGCTTTAGGGTATTTGCGAAGAGCACAGTATTGGCAACCCAATTCAACGGAGGCCATTCAGCTTTATGAAAAAATTTATTCAGAAATGCCTGTAAAACAAATTCCCCATCGGCATTCTTTTTATGAAGGGATTCAGAGTGCCGTTCTGTCTAAAATATCTCTTCAAAGTCTTTTATTGGTTATTTTTTTAATGTTTATGGGTGGAGGTCTAGGTCTGATTCAGTTTTTTTATAGAAAAAGAAGTTTTCAAAAAGCCGTTGAAACTTTAGAAGAGGGCTCTTCGATGAATCTGCAAGCTCCCACATTTTCATGGATCACTGGGGTTATGTTTTTAGGCTTTGTTTTAATTTCAGTGTTGGGAGCCCTAAAGGTTTACGACCTTGAAACTCCAAAAGGAACAGTTATTGAAGAGAAAGTTTCTGTAAAGACGGCCCCTAGTGAAGAAGAAAGCGAAGTGATGATGTTGTTTGAAGGTTTAGAAGTTGAAGTATTAAGCCGCAAAGCAGGATGGCTGCAAGTGTATTATCCGGGTTCTTACGCGGGGTGGGTACCTGAAAAGTCTTTACTTATTTTGTCAGATCGATAATAGATAAATATTCTTTCATGTCTATTTAAAGGAGAATTGAAATGTCTGAAATTTTAGTGGTGGGTTCTTTGGCCTATGATTCAATCGAGA
>DAIRER010000083.1:0-7581 GCA_036795495.1 Pseudobdellovibrionaceae bacterium
TTTTTAGCAAGCTCTGATGGAGAAACTAATTCTTTCATTGCTGTCAGTTGAAGTTCCTTTTTTGCGGAGCTCGTCAGTTCAATATTTTTTTCGCTGATTTTTACGATGATTTTTTTTCCGAAAGATTCTGTATCTAAATCTGTTTTAAAATAATTGATAATATTTGTCAGATAAACAACATAAGTCACCTGGACCTTTGGCTGAAATGCACGAGGATTCGAAAGGACATTGAGGGCCTCATTTGTTAATTCGGTAACTGTCTTTTCCCACCCCTTGAGATTTTCTATTTCACTTCTTAAAGAAGTTATCACCTTATCAATAACACCATCATGATCTGGACGAGAAAATACGGCCTGGAAGCCTTCTTTTAATGGAACAATTTTACCATATTTAGTTTTTTTGGACTCTTGAATGCGTCCTTCAATGACCTGATTCATTTGTTCGACATCTTTCATAGTAAGCTCTTGATAGTTATACAAAAGTCCAGCTTGTGTCGAAACAGAAAGGGCCATGAAAAACAAATAAACAAAATGAAACATATATTTCTCCTAAAAATTTGGGCTTATTCTAATCAACTTTTTCTTTCACGCAAGTTATAACGATAAATTTTTTTCTTTTATCCCAATAAATACTGTGACAGAATACAACCTTGTTAAAATAAATATTATAACTTAATAACAACGGAGGACAACTTGAAAAACATAAAAATAATATTACTGGCATTGCTCACTCTTACACTGGTGAACTGTGCCCCTTCTGCAAAACAGATGAAAGAAGCTATCGAAAAAGATCCTAGCATCGTCTTTGTCGCCATTGAAAAAGACCCAGTAAAGTTCATGGAAGTTGTACAAAAAGCAGCGCAAGGAGCCCAAGAACGAGCCCAACAAGATCAACAGAGCAAAGAAGTTGCTAAGCGTGATGCGGAATTTCAAAACCCATTAAAACCCGAAATTGATGAAACTCGAGTTATATTTGGAAATAAAAATGCTCCTGTGACAGTTGTTGAATTCTCGGACTTCGAATGCCCCTTCTGCAAAAGAGGCTACAATACAACCAAACAAGTTCTTGCCACTTATGGTGACAAAGTAAGAGTCATCTTTAAACATCTTCCACTCCCTATGCATGATATGGCCGTTCCAGCAGCAAAATATTTTGAAGCCATAGCACGCCAAGGACACGAAAAAGCCGAAAAATTTCATGATAAAGTTTTTGAAAATCAAAAAGATCTTGCTGAATCTGGAGAGGAATTTTTGAAAAAAGTAGCCAAAGAACTTGGTGCTAATATGACAACATTAGCAAAAGATCTTAAAGATGCCTCTCTCATGGATCGCATCAATAAAGACAAAGCAGAAGCTGAAAAATTTGAAATTTCTGGTACACCTGGTTTCATTATCAATGGTGTTTCTTTAAGAGGAGCTTATCCTTTTGAAGACTTTAAACAAATCATTGATCGTCATTTAGGAACAACTAAGTAATTTTAGCTCATAAAAAAACCCGGAGATCTTTCGATCCCCGGGTCCTGCTCACCGCCCATCAGTCTTTTTCTAGTTGCTAACCAAGTTGCCGAACAAGCTGTTTCATAAATGTGCTAAAAACTGATAGCAGCCCTAGAACCAATTCCATAATTTAAACCTCTTTCAAAGTCTGCATTATTAGCTTCAAATGCTGAACCTGGTGAAAGAAGACCTAGTTGATTCACCCACTTGATATTTGGTGTGGGTTTATAAACCAACTCGATGTCCCATTCTAAACCTAACTCTTTTTTGATGTCTACAACATTTGTTGAGTTGATGAGAACTTGAGCATAGGTCAACGTATTAACCAAATCTATTTTTTCACTCCATCTATATCCTAAGCTTGGAGATAAATAAAAAGTGTTACTCACAGATTCATCATCAAATGAATTATGAACATCATGAGTGCTCGTTTCTTTTAAATAGTCAGTTCCAAATAAATCAGCTTTTCCTAAACGATGATTAAACAAAAGCATTGCCACATCGTAGTTTTTATTAAAGGCATAACCTTCGAAGTCCTTTGTTGATCGATCATCTCCACTTGCTAATCCTGTTTTCACATTTAAATACATGTTCGAACTTAAGTTTGGAAATTGAAACTCTGTTGCTAAACCATAGGCAGAAAATAAAATGGATTCATTAGCTGCCGAAGACAACCCTGTATCGCCACTTAAAAAACCGGCTTCAAGTTTAAAAGTAAAATTCCCCCAGCCTCGTTCAAAATATATATTTACATCTTGTACAGACATGGAATTATTAGCTTGCGTAGCGTGAGGTAATACTGGCAAAAGTCCGCCCGTAGATCCAGTCAACGCTTCTTTTACGGCTTTACGACGAACCAATTGACCCGCAAGAACAGACTTACTGTCTTTATTATTGTAATCGATTCGAAGAACTTCTTCAGTGACCGTATTTCCTTGGGCTGGTGACTTTTGATATACTTTTGCAATCATCGGCATAATCGAAATATTTCCAGAGATAATTTTATAAGCCACTAAATCTCGAGTTGTCGACCAATGATCAAACTCTCCACGGCCCGCATGAAAATTCATTCCCAATCCAAACTCAAAGGGAGCTCTTCCCAAAACGATTCCATTGTTTTCTCGTTCCACATTTAAATACAATTCACTGGTTTTTATAAGTCCGCCACCCATTGATGAAGAATAGGCACTATTTTCGTGGACAGACCGAGAGTTCATCGGAGAACTGCTCCCCCACATTTGACCTAACTGCGAATTAGCATAGGCCGAATCTTCGGATGTTAAAATATTAAAACGACCCACAATCGTTACACCATCAGAAGCAATCACTTTTGATTTTAAAGAAAGATAATTTAAACCATAGGCTTTGCGTCCTTTGGGATTTGAAATCGTTGGTTTATCAAGTTCAAACCATTCAAAGCGGTAAAGACCCGTCCAATCAATATTCATGGCCTGAGCACTTATGGAAAACAAAAGACCCAATACTAAAAATTTAGACTTCATACAACAACTCCCATAATTTCTGATTCTCTTAACACAATTAATGACTCTCCAAAAATATCAACAGAACTTCCAGAGTATCCAGTGAACACAATAACATCACCTAACTTCACATCCATGGGTCTAAAATGACCTTTATCATCCCGATGCCCACGACCAATACTCACAACATGAGCTCGTCGGCTGGATGATTCTGCTTCCATAGTGTCAGGCAAAAGCAATCCTCCTGGAGTCTTTCGAGCCGCCTCGATCACTCTGACCAAAACTCGATCATCCAACGGAACAAAAACTTGATCCAAAAAAGTTAGTTTTTTAGGCTTCTCTTGTTTTGAAACAATGACTTTGGTTTGCGATTTAGACTTAGGCTGCGATTGAGATTTCGCTTGCGCCTTGGACGTCACTCTAACTTTAGATTTAGGTTTAAGTTGAGTTTTAAGTTTTGGCTTAGAAATATGATTTGATTTGGTTTTGATTTTCAACTTCGTTTTGGTTTTTAATGCGGATTTGGACTTGGTATTTTTTGTTTTAACAGCTTTCTTTGGTTGAGATGCTTTTTTTGCGACTTTTATAACTGCTTTTTTAGCTGTTTTTTTAGCTTTGGCCACGTTTGTTTTTCTCCTCTTGATAATATTTTTGATACAAAATGTCCCATTCAGGGGTTCCCTCAATAACGCCTCTTTTTAGAGATCCTACCTTTGCCCGAACTCGAACATCGACTTCAGAGTCTTCTTTCACAAAATCTCTAATGGCGGTTTTTGCCAATTTCAAGGCAAGGTCTTCGTCAGTAAAATCAACAATGTCGTCTTTCCACACACCATCAGTTATAACATGGGCAAAGTGGGTTTGGCGTTCTTCAGATAAAATCACAAAATCACCTTTCGTTCTTTAGCTAATTTTTGCTTTAACATATGATACATTTTATGTCTTTGAAACTCGCCACCATGGCTTCTTTCAAGGTCATCTAACATTTTATTGACTTCTTTTTCTAGATTGGCCTCTTTGTCATACTCTCCCCGAACCAACTGAATCATGCGCTGTCGAACCTTAGGTTCATCGACTTTAAATTCAATGACACGATTGTTTTTCCAAGAACGAATAATGAGGTCGACCAAATGTTCAATTTGATTTGTGTTAAGCTTCATACTACTCTCTTATCTATGATTAGGCCCAGATTAAAGACCATTTTAGTTTCTTTTTCAATCTTTGTGACGCTAACGATCATCATTGCTCTGATTTTTGGCTTTTTTTTCATTAAACAGACCTCTCAGGATTTACAAGAAAAACTTTTACAAAAAAAATTTCTAAATCCCATGGAGTTTTATTCTGCACCAACGACCTTTCGCCTTAAACAGTATATTGATCCTGAAAAAACTAAAATCACACTTCAACAACTCGGTTTTCGAGAGAGAGCGGCAGATCAACGTGTTTTAAATGGTGATTTTATTTTTGAAAAAATTGATTCCTGCAAACAACACCTTGAAAATATTATTACGGCAGAAGAGCTTGCCGAGCTTCAAGAATCTCCCCTTTTGAGAGCCTCTGGATGTTTGATTTTTCAAAATCCAGAAACGGCCATAGAAAAAAATACCATGAATGTTGTTTTTTTTGATGATGATCATGAAATTTTGTTTTTATTCCAAGGCGCCTCTGAAAATAGCCTAAACCACCCTGAACTCCAAATAGAACTCCCCCCTCAACTTTTGGCTCAATATATAAATCAAGAGCCCATATTAAATGAAACTCATGAGTTGAGGGATATCCCTCCGGCTTGTTTAAATTCGGTCTTAAGCATTGAAGATCCAAAATTTCTAGAACACCAAGGAGTGAGTTTAAAGTCCATTCTACGCGCCATCATTGTTAATCTTCTGAAGGGCCGTCTTGCTCAAGGCGGAAGTACTATAACCCAACAGACTGTAAAAAATTATTTTTTAACAAGTGAACGGACCTTTTCAAGAAAAATAAGAGAGGCTGCCATGTCTATCTTACTTGAAAAAGAATTTACAAAAGACCAAATTCTTGAAACCTATTTAAATATTATTTACATGGGACAATCTGGGGCCTTTCAATTAAGAGGACTCGGCTCGGCTTCAAAATATTACTTTAATAAAAATTTATCTTTATTAAATCTATCGGAGTGCGCCCTTCTTGCTGCAATTATCAACAATCCTGGAGGGTACAACCCATTTAAAAATCCAGAAAAAGCCACGCAACGTCGCCGCCTTGTCTTGTCAAAACTTAAACAGCACGCCATGGCCCCATTAGAACAAATCGAAGAAGCTCTTCAGAGTTCACTTCCTCAAAAACCTCAATTATTAGCTCAAGAGACAGCCCCTTATTTTCTCGATGCTGTTCGTCGAGAACTTAAATCTTTAAATATTCCTCAAGAAGGGGCTCAAATTTACACATCCCTCAACCCCCAGCTTCAACAATGGGCTGAATCCGATCTACAAAATAAAATTAATGAACTTGAAACTGAAAATAAATTGATTTCAAAATATGCCCTTCAAGGAAAAAAACTTGAAGCCACTTTAATTTCTATGGATCTACAAACTGGGCTTATTGATGTCCTCATCGGAGGACGTAGTTTTAAAACCACTCAATTTAATAGGGCCCTCGATGCCCATCGACAAATTGGATCACTTATTAAGCCCTTTGTTTTTTTAACGGCATTTCAAAAAGAAACTCTGCCCACGAGTTTAATTCAAGACAATCCTGTGGAGTTTAAATTTGGAAAACAAATTTGGAAACCAGAAAATTATGACAAATTATACCATGGCGAAATTCCTGCTTTTTACGCCCTGGTCAATAGCTTAAATGCAGCGACAGCTCAACTGGGAATGTCGGTGGGTTTATCTGATATTATTGAAAACTTAAAACTCTCTGGACTGACTTCAAAAGTTCAACCTTATCCCTCATTACTGCTGGGTTCCTTTGAGTTGTATCCTATTGAAATTTTTAAAATGTATGCGTCTCTAGCTACTTTAGGAAAAAAACAATCCATAGGCTTTATTAAGAAAATTAATCTTTACAAAAAAGAGGTTTATCAAAAACCCTATGATCAAGAGCCAATTTTAGACCCCATCCCTGTTGCGGAACTTGTCGGCGTACTGAAACAAAGTCCACAACATGGTACGGCTAAATCCATAAGAACTAGAGGCTTTACAAAAACTGTTGCTGGAAAAACAGGAACAACAAATGATTACAAAGATGCATGGTTTATTGGGTTTACACCCTCTCGCCTCACTCTGGTTTGGGTTGGATATGATGATAACTCATCACATAAATTAACGGGATCCAGCGCGGCGGTGCCCCTTTGGACTTCATTTATGATGAAAGCCACTGAAAATAATATTGACGAGGATTTTTCTTGGCCTAAAGAAACTCAAAAAGAAAATTATAAGCTGAATGAATTTGAAGTTTATAAAGAAATATCGGACACAGAATCCACAATAGAGTTGATTGAACGAGAGTAGACCTAGACCTTGGTCATTATTTTTCTTGGCGCAAATGGGATTCCTGTTTAGGCTATCTATTATGAAAACACAAAATAGTTCAAAAAATAAGTTCACAGGTTTTTTATTTTTAACCGGATTTTTTACTCCAATCTATGCTGGAGCTTTAGAAAACCCAAAAACAGCAATTCTTGCGGATTTAAATATGCTCGAAGAGCTTCACGTTCCCGTTCTTAAAAAATCAAAAGATTTAAATTTAGCCTATGCTGAAATAAGCGAATCACAACAACGTGTTCTTGAGTACAAAGCCCATAGCTTTAGAAAGTGTGGGGGCTATGAAAACCTAGGGACTGTCACTCCAAACTCAATCAACTCATACGACTCTAATAATTCATATACACCGTTTTCAATTGAAAACTTTTTTGAAACGATACAGGCTCAAAATTATAAAAATTCACTTTACGCAACTCTTCCTTACAGAGCTATCACTCTTGATCCTCAACCTTCAATTCAAAATGGAATTTCTGAACTAAACGAACAAAATTTACTCAATAATGTTCAGTGGCTTTCTGCATTTCCTGACCGTTACAATCGCTCCACGGATCCCAACCGTCATGTTGTTGAACTTAAAAAGCAATTGGAGCTCATGTTGAGCCCCACAAATTTAAAATATGATATTTCTTTAATCGTTCACCAATCTACAAATCAAAAAACAATCCGAGTTCAAATACCCGGAACGCTTCGCCCAGATGAAATTGTTGTTCTTGGAGGTCATTTAGATAGCATTAATCAATGGAGGTCCGGAAAAGCGCCCGGTGCCGACGATAACGCCTCAGGCTCTAGCAATTTAATTGAAGCCCTCCGCGTTTTAAGTCATTACCCTCAACCAGAAAGAACTGTCGAATTTTTTTGGTATGCCGGTGAAGAAAGTGGATTATTAGGATCTGCTGAGATTGCGCGCGAATACAAAAATCAAAATAAAAATGTGATTGCCGTCCTTCAATTAGATATGACCCTATTTCCAGGGGCCGGTGAATTTGCAATTGGAAACGTTGAAGACTACACCAGTAGCTGGTTAAGAAGTTATCTTGTAGAAATAAATACGACTTATAAATTAGGGGCTCGATTTATTGC
>DAIRER010000542.1:0-1488 GCA_036795495.1 Pseudobdellovibrionaceae bacterium
AATAAACTTAAAATCAAATGCCCACGATGTGGGCTTTTGATTTTTTATGATGTGAGTAGTCCGTTTCGGCCTTTTTGCTCTGAGCGGTGCAAATTAATTGACCTAGGTGCATGGGCAGAAGAAAAATTTCGTGTGCCCCTTGAGGGGCAAGAGTTTCCAGAAAATCAGGCGATAGATCCTTATGGGGATGAAAATACAGAATAGAAAAAAAAGTGAAAAAATTATTCGTGAACACTTGACGTGGAGCCTTTTTTAGATTTTGATAACTGGGTCAGAGGATGACACTAAGTAAAAACATAAACAATAACAACAACAACGACACAGTGAGGAGTCAACAATGAATAAAGCACAATTAATCGAAAAGATTGCTGCAGAAACTAGCTATTCTAAAGCTCAAGTAGAGCAATTTCTTAACAGCACTTTTGATACAATCAAAAAGACTGTTAAAAAAGGTGATGATGTTAAGCTTGTTGGTTTTGGAACATTCACAAAAGCGAAAAGAAAAGCTCGCATGGGAAGAAATCCACAAACTGGCAAAGAAATCAAAATCCCTGCTTCATGGGCACCTAAGTTTCGCGCCGGAGCTGATTTTAAAGAAATGTTAAAATAATTCTTGTTAAATCAGATCTAGATCTTTAAAAAGGGCACATATAAATGTGCCCTTTTTAATTTAAAGAGAAATTTTAAGGAAGAGTTATGGCTAAATTTACAAAAAAAATAAAAAAAATTGGCGTTTATACAAGTGGTGGAGATTCTCCAGGAATGAATGCGGGCATTCGTGCAGCTGTGCGTGTCGGAATATATCGTGGTCTTTCTGTTTTTGGCATACAGCAGGGTTATACAGGAATGATTGAGGGAAATATTAATTCTGTTGGGCCAAGAGATATGGCCAATATTCTTCAGCGCGGTGGTACAATATTACGTACGGGACGTTCGTTAGAATTTTTAAAACCTGAATTTCGTGCAAAGGCCGTTGAAAACTTAGCAAAACATGAGATTGATGGGTTAGTTTGTATTGGTGGTGACGGTTCCTTTCGTGGGGCACTAGCCTTATGGAATGAATACCAAATCCCTATAGTGGGAATTCCAGGAACGATAGACAATGATGTTTGGGGAACAGATCGAACTATTGGGTTTGATACGGCGGTCAATACTGCCCTTGATGCCATTGATAAGATCAGGGACACGGCTGCGAGTCATGATCGGTTGTTTATTATTGAAGTGATGGGGCGCAACTCCGGATTTATTGCTTCTTTTGTGGGATTAGCCGGTGGGGCTGAAGATATTTTTACTCCAGATGTGAATACAACTGTGGATAAGGTGGTTCAGCGGGTCAGCGATTCTATGAAGCGTGGAAAAACAAGCAGCATAATTATCAATGCAGAGGGGCAAAAGCCAGGTCGCGCCTACGATTTAGCAGAGTCTATTCGTAAAAAATCTGGATTGGACGCCAAAGTTTGTATCTTGGGTCATCAACAACGGGGGGGA
>DAIRER010000543.1:0-1480 GCA_036795495.1 Pseudobdellovibrionaceae bacterium
CTGCCAGCAAAGTGATTTCGGTGACAGCCGTACTGTCCGTCCCCACATAGGACCAAGATTCGGGTTCAGGCTCCATAGGTTTAATGATTGCCGGAACTGTTGGAGCATCCGCTTCATTCGCAGATTTTAAAACTTCGTTATTTTCTTCGCTGACTGACTTTAAATTTTCCTGAGACATTTTAAACCTCCTTAGAAAGGATTGAATTGTTGTTGGTTTTCGGAAATAAAAAAGCCACCCCCGTTGCCAGGAATGGCCTGTTTCTTTCCGCTGCTTTCCGTCTATGTCTGCTTGTTTACATCACCCCCTTTCTCATTATTTTCGACTTTGACAGATTTCCGAAAATCAAATCAATCATACAAATTATCCGCTTTAGCAAACGACTGTTTGAGCCACGGAATATTTTTGCAGATAAGATCATGGTAAAATTTTTCACAAACCTGCCTTCCTAATTTATTTTTATATGGTCCCCGCATAAGAAGAGTAAGAAAATCGCCATAATTCACGTTACGTTTAACGGGATTATTCTCCTCTGGAAAGGTCAAATGCTTTGCGAACAACATGACCAGCGCTTTTGGGATGATTGCATGTTTTTGAAACTTCAGCTTTTGGTTCTTGCCAACCATCCGTGCATATTCGATGGCTTCCTTATCCCCTTTAAAGTAACCACATCCGTCAAGATCATTGCGAGAATCGATGAAGTCATGAATGATCGGATGATTTCTGTTGATTTTTGTTGCTGTTTTCATAGACGTATCTCCTTTTTTTTGTTGGTTCGGGTTTTGGCGTCCAGCACCTAATAATCCCGTTTGCAGCTTAAATTTTTGAAGATGAATCAATCATCAGCCGTTCTTATCCTCCTGCGGTCCAGCCAACTTTCAACATCGCGAAGGTCATAAAGGCACTTCCGATCCAACTTTATGTATTGAGGACCTTCACCACGCATTCGCATGTTGGCCAAAACACCTGCCGTCGTTCTCATCAATTCGGCCGTTTCCTTAGTTGTTAGATATCGATGCTCCATCGTCTACCCTCTTCGTAATTTTGTTGATTGCAGTTTAAGGCATTGAAATGATTATATCTAGACTGGGGAGTAGGCTATTAGGGACCGTCAAAATAGGCTATGAGAAGGGGAAAAATGAATTATTTTGATTTGACGGGACAAAACTCGAGGAGCTTTTAGAGGGCTTTTCAGATCTTTTTTGGGATGATAAGTTGATAGCGGATCACTCCACTGGGGTGGAGCTTTGTCGTACATTAACTTGCCGATCCTGAGTTATGGTGAAGTTACTTGGAAGAGGAATGATATTTTTTAAAAAATAGGTCATTTCTGGCCAAAATATGGACTAAAGTGAAGCTTGGTGTTAGCTATGAGTTAGCAAAAATAAAAAAAGGGGCTAACCATAAATGGCTAACCCCTTGATTTTACTGGTGGGTCAGGGCAGAATTGAACTGCCGACACTCGGATTTTCAGTCCGATGC
>DAIRER010000084.1:0-7502 GCA_036795495.1 Pseudobdellovibrionaceae bacterium
TCCTGATCCACGAGAGGCCAAGGACCGCATATAAATTCGATCTCGACTTAAAGAATTCATACGGATACGATCCCCCAAAAGGGATCCTCCAGTTTTTCTTTTTGAAGGATCCACACACAAAATAGCTACCTTTTTTTCAGGGTAAGCATTTAAAAACCGCTGAGCCAATTCGTCAATCAAGCTCGATTTTCCAGCTCCGCCAGTCCCCGTCACTCCCAAAACCACCGGGTGATTTTTTGGATCCCTAAAATCTTTTAAATTTTCTAAATTAAATGTTTTTTTATTTTCGATCGCGCTTAAGGCCAAACCTAATTGCAGAGAGGGAATCGCATTTTTATCAACTCTTCTTTTTTCTTTCGATACTTCATTTATATCAAAGTCACATTCTGTGACAATCATTTGAATCATGCCCTCTAATCCCAAACGACGCCCATCTTCAGGATGAAAGATTTGTTGTATTCCATAATTTTCTAATTCTTTTTTCTCTTCGTGGATAATGACTCCACCACCACCGCCAAAGATTTTTATAAAACCCGCCCCGTTCTCATCCAAAAGATCTTTCATGTACTTAAAATATTCCATGTGGCCCCCTTGATAGGAACTCACACAAATCCCCTGGGCCCCTTCTTGAAGGGCACAGTTCACAACATCGGCCACAGAACGATTGTGCCCTAGATGAATGACCTCAGCTCCAAACTCTTGAAGCAATCGACGAATCATATTGATGCTGGCATCATGACCATCAAAAAGGCTCGCCGCTGTTACGATCCGCACTGGATTTTTAGTCATGATAAAACTCCTTTAACACGATCACTCTCCTTTGAATTGAGCTTTTCTTTTTTCAATAAAAGCCGCCGTTCCCTCTTTCACATCTTGAAAATTAAATAAACCACTAAAAAGTTCGGCTTCATTTGAAAGTGCTTTATCCATTTCCAAGTCCCAGGATTGTAAAATAGATCTTTTGGCCTGACTCACAGCTAAGGGTGATTTATCCAATATAAGATCCATGGACTTTCGCACTCCACTCATCAGCTCTCTGGCAGGACATACTTGATTCACAAGCCCTGCGGCATAAGCTTCCTGGGCAGTTAAAGTCTTACCCGTAAATATCATCTCCCGAGCCTTTCTAAAACCGATGGCACGAGTCAGTTGAACGGTTCCGGCAAAACCTGGAATTAAACCCAAGCTCACTTCAGGCAAACCAAACTTTGCATTTTCAGAGGCATATATATAATCACAGGCCAAGGCCAACTCACAGCCCCCCCCTAATGCAAATCCATTGACCGCAGCAATCACTGGAATTTTCAAAAAACTGAGTTCCTGAAAAACACTTTGTCCTTTTTGAGCAAACTCGAAAGCCTGTTCTACATTTAACTCAGAGATTTCTTTGATATCAGCTCCTGCAACAAAAGCTTTTTCACCGGACCCTGTAATAATTAAACCTCGAGCATCAGAATAATCCATTTCACCAATTTGTCTTAAGAACGATGCCATTTCATTGAGGATTTGTACATTTAAAGCATTTAGAGCTTTGGGTCGATCAATGGTTAAAGTCCAAACTCCTTGTTCATTATTTTCTATTTTTAAAAAGCTCAGTCCTGAAAAATCCATTTATATCTCCTTAGAGTTTAATATTCGTAAAAACCTTTTTTAGTTTTTTTACCCAACCATCCCGCTTCTACATATTTGACTAACAACGGACACGGACGATACTTCGAATCTCCCAATCCATTATACAAAACTTGCATAATAGACAGACACGTATCTAATCCAATAAAATCTGCCAAAGTCAAAGGCCCCATCGGCTGATTGGTCCCCAATTTCATGGCTTGATCAATGGATTCTCTAGAGGCTATGCCTTCATGAAGTGTATAAATGGCTTCATTGATCATGGGCATAAGAATTCGATTCACAATAAAACCAGGCATATCCTTGACGGATTCAACAAAAGTTTTACCCAATTTTTCAGACAGTTCTCGAGTTATTTTAAAAGTTTCTTCTGAGGTTTGAAGACCCTTAATCCCTTCTACTAATTTCATCAAAGGAACTGGATTCATAAAATGCATTCCGACAACCTGAGACGGCCTTCGCGTGACTGCCGCCATAAGCGTAATTGAAATTGAGGAGGTATTCGTCGCTAAGATCGCATGAGGAGGAGCTACTTCATCAAGAGTTTTAAAAATTTTCTTTTTTAATTCGACATTTTCAGTAGCCGCTTCAACAATAAAATCACAGGATCCAAGGTCTGAAATTTGTGAAGTGTATTTTATCAATTCCATGGATTTCTGACTTTGAGCCTCAGTTAATATTTCTTTTTTAACCAGTCTCCCTAAACTTTCGGAGACTGTTTTTTTGGCGCGATCCAAAGATTCTTGACTGACATCCGTTACAAGCACTGTAAAACCCGCCTGCGCCGCCACCTGAGCAATACCACTGCCCATTTGTCCAGCTCCAACAACTCCTATTTTTTGTATTTGATCAATTCTCATAAACCCCCACTATTCAAATAGTTGAATACATATTTGCGCATTTGTAGAGCCAATATAGCGAATTGTCTTGGGTAGGTCAAAACGATCAAGCTTGCTTTGATGAAAATGATGCAACAGAATGAAGTGTGAGCATAATCTCTTATTTTTTCATTCCATTTTTAACTTTATACTCAGGGGATAGGGCCTTGGCTGCCCCAAGTCTTGAGTCAATTCCAGAGGCTCTACCCTATTACAGAAATCAACACAGCCTGTTAACCTCAGGATATGCAAATTCTAAAAATCTAGCAAATACCTTTATTCGTTCTGAATCAGAACATTCCTATGAGGTTCTTTGGGATAAAAAATCCTATAAAATGCAACCTAAGGAAATACTTTTAGAAATCATGATGGCTCAAAAAGGAGTCACTCTTATTTCTACAGGACTTCAGCGAGAACCTAAATCCACGTCCGCAATAGTTATTAAACTAAAACCCAATACTCTGATTGAAATTCTGGACTCTCAAGATCAATGGATAAAAGCTCGAGTTCCAAATACTGAAATTGTGGGCTGGATTTTAGTATCCAATCTTCGTTCTGAAACTTTTCACACTGGAAAAATGATTTCTTTAATCGATACCTTTTTAAAAAAAGAGCCCAGCGATTCTTCAAAAATTTTAACAACGATTCCACGGCTCAAAGATATTCTCCCCATGGGAGTCCTCAAAGACTGGGTTAAGGTTTCTTATCAAGGTCTGATTGGTTATGTTCCCATACAAAACTTTGCACTCCGTGCTGATTTTTGCAATTGGGCCTATGAAAAAAATCAAAAAAAGTGGATCGCAATAAAATACCGTCAGGGAGCCCACCTCGTTACCCATGAGGGCGAGCGTGTCCCTCTAGATCAATTTATTGGATTCTATCCTCAACCCCAATTAGGCATTTCAATCTCTTCCCAGGACCATTTACCTCCGCTTCGGGCCCATCTTTTCATAACAAAAATAAATCAGTTAAGTTGGAATGTTAGTTTTTTAACGGGGCATGGCGAGGTCTGGTGGAAACCGAAATCATCATCAAACACTTCCGAAGTCCAAAGGGTCTCTTCTCAGTCTGCAGAGACCCTTACTACGGATGAACTTTTCAAAAGAAAAATAAATTCCTATGCCTTTAATGAAACAACAACCATCAAAGGTTTAATCTCTAGCTCTGGAATTTACATCACAAAGGATGGTTTAACCTGGAAACAGCTTAAGGATTTTAAATCTGAAAATCACCCTGTCTCTATTTCAAAACAGGGAATTTTATATGTCGGATCTTACCGAAGTCTTGATCAGGGAAATACATTTCAAAATTATATTCGATGGGACAAACTTACTGGACTGATTCAAAATAACTTAAAAAGAACTCCTCGAACCTTAAAGCTTGAAGAAATTCAAAGTCGGCATAAACAAGAGATTGAACTGCTGATAAATACAGGTTCGCAAAAAATTAAAGTTTCTGGAAATTCTCAATCCAATAGCTGGAGCATTGTAAAATAGCTGTTTTATTTGAATTTTAAGGTCTATTTTCGATAAATATATTTCTCACATATTCTTTCAGTTCATTTCGATTTTTATAGGTATATTCTTTAACTGAAATCGCTTCTAGAATTTTAATCTTTATTGTCGTATTCCAATTGATTTTATTTACTAAAAATTTCCCCTTAGGCAAAACAAGCGAGGCTCCTTCAATAAGAACGGGAACCAAAGGAATTTGAGCATCGAGAGCAAATAAAAAAGGACCCGATTTAAAAGAACCCAATTTTTTTTCATCATTTTGCCGAGTCCCTTCAGGAGATAAAGCAAATCTTTCTCCCATCTGAGCTCTCGATACAGCATCTTTATAAACCTTAAGTACTGCTCCTCGATTTTCTCTTACAATTGGCAAAACCCCGGCCCGCGCCATCGCCTTTCCAAAAAACGGAATTGAAAATAATTCGATTTTGGCACCAAAGCGAAAATCTGGGATCACGGCACACATCGAAAAAATATCTGCAAAACTACTGTGATTAAATAAAAATAAACAGGATCCATCTGGGATTTCCTCAACCCCACTGACCTGAACATTTACACCAGACAGCCAACAACTTCCTGTGGCCCAAGCACGAATCACCTTATTTTGAAAATTTCTAGAATTTGGAAGAAAAGAAATCAAAATAAAAAGCAAGGACATAATGACCGTGTACAGCGGTATGACCAATAACAAAACAAGTGATCTTAAATAGGAGAAAATATTAAAAGTTTTCATTTGAAAACAATCTTCTTTTTGCTGCTTCATTTTGCCGCTTTTTATACTCTTCATGAGCTGCGGGTCCCGATTGAATTTGCGCATAGGATTTTTCATCCATGATTTGGACTTCGTAGGGAAAGAAAAATTGAAATGATTTTATATTCTCACTATCGTCAATTCGAATGAGCTTTCTACAAATAAATTTTATAAAACGATGATCTTCCCCTGAATATTTATTTTCTTTTTTAAAAAGAGCCTCATTTTTTTCAGCACCTTGTGTAAATTCATTGAACAATTCTTCGATCTGTTGATCGGTAACAACGTCATCACTTTCTGAAATTCTTTTCATTGTGTTCATAAAACTTTGAATAGGATAAATATTATTTGTAGTCTGATCCGAAATAATTTGTGGGTAACTCACAATCCCTTCGTTGACAAGAAAACGAATCACACGAAATGAATCAAAAATCGTCTTCGTAACAATACGCACACCTAAATGATCCATCAAACGTATTGTGAAAGCCTCTGGTTTAGCTAAAAGTTTAATAACACTACTGCTCGCACTTTTCATGGCTTTTGTATTAAAAAGTGAGATCTCTAATACTTCCAAGTTTGAAGGATTTGAACTTCTCAGATAGACCTTATTTATAGTACCATCATGAAAAATGACTTTCTCAAAGGGAGATAAAATTTGCTTTTGAATTTCTTCAGAAAAAGTATGAAATAAATCACTTTCATGATGCACATATACATGCATGCACCTTAATAAAGCACAAGACCACTTTTTTAAATTTTCATCCTTCGAAGAAGAAGATGATGATGTTGAAGCTGAAGAGCTGGCAAACAAAAGAAGCTGACGAATATCCTTTAAGTGCTTTCGGTCTCTTAAAGTCTCAGGGATTTCTGAAATAGAGTAACCCAACCGCTCTGTTAATAAAACAAAGGCTCGACGATAAAAATACCATAAGCGTTCGACCGTTTTTTCATGGCTGAGATCAAATCCATAGCTTTCAATAAATCGATCGGCCTCTTTTAAAGAGGCAATATTGAGTTTAGGAATATCTAAAACTGATTTCTGACCAGCTACACAGAGTAGCATGTTTACATCAAAATCAAATCGATGATCTTTTTCTAGCATGAGGCTATTGAAGTTGATTTAAGCCTCGGGATGCAAACTAAAACAAGCTGCGTTGTATTTCTTATCTTGATTCAAAACTAAAGGATGGCACAAGAACTGATATAAAAGGAACCCAATCGACCACTTTTTGCTGAACCACCAATCACAGAGGTCTTATTATTGAATTTAATTCCACCGGAAAGAAATTTGCCATCATTCTTCGCTTCGATCGTTACAACTCCTGATCCATCTGAAAATTGCACATCTACATATCCATTTGACTTATTGTATGTACCCGTAATGGTCATGCCTTGAGCCGGTTCTAATTTCATATTAAAGGGTGCCGCATTTTCGTAAATGGTTTTACTGTCGTACACGGACATTTTAATTTGAGACTGTTGTCCAATAATATTTCCTTGAGCATCAAATTTTAATGATCCAACGAATTCAACCCGCGTATTATCATAATAAAGACCGCTGATATCGCCAATATCTGAAGGATCTGCAAAACCTGAAATAAAATTCTTAATTTGTTCTTTAAAAGTGGGATTCATTGCTCCATTGGTCTCATCATAAACTCGACCAATTTGCATTTGATCAGTGGATGTGCACGAAGTCGTGGGACTCACACTTACAGCGGTTGTTCCAACACGACCTGGAGAACCAGAATTTTCCTCATTTTTACCACAGGCTTGTAATAAAACCGTTAGTGTTAAAATAGATGCCACCTTAATGATCGACCTTTGATTTGTTTTCATAAATAGTTTCTCCTTATACAAAGAGTTTATGCAATTGCCGGTCCAACATTGAGGGTTCAAAGTGAGACAGTTTTAGATTTTATGTCTCATTCCCATGCAAAAGTTGTATCACGTAGGGACATTTAATTTTGGAATATAAATTGAGCTGTTTTTTGCTAGCACCTGTTTAGAAAGATCCCCACAGATAGGCTCCACCTATGGCATAACCCGCAACGCCGAATTTGTTTTTGGACATCAAAATATTAAGTCTTGGCATTCTATCTTTACTTAAATAGCCAGCAACGCCACAAACTATCTGATTTCCACCAGAACAGAAGGCCATTGGCCCCTCTCCTTGCATTATCCTATTTCAAGGTCCGCGAAAAATTTTCTACAATCAAATTCTGTAAAGTTTGCAAGGTGGGTTTTGTTGTATTTTCTAAATGAGTTTGTTTTTTTGACAATAGGCTTGAGCACTACTGAAAATATCTAAAAGATCTGGCGTTTTATTTAATACATCTTGAAAAAGAAGCAAAATCTCATTTACAGAATATTCGTGGCTGATCGTATTTCTTAGATCTTTGATATCCCTGACCGCATCTGGATCTTTTATAATCCCTCTTTTAGCAATTCTATTTACCGTATCAATGATTGTTCCAGGTATTTCAAGCTCTGAAATCTCTATGGATCTAAAAACTTTATGAATGAGAATATCAGCAAGACGCGCAAATCGACTTGTTAAGGCTTCGAGTTGATCCAGATCATCTTCGACGACTTCTTTAGAGAAGTCGATCTTCCTGCATTTATTGTATGACCTGAGAAGCCAGGCCGTGGACTTTTCGGCTTGCTTCATTGTATCTAATAAGATTTCATTTTTTTTCATATGGGTATGGCCTCTCTATAAATCTTTAAAAC
>DAIRER010000085.1:0-7459 GCA_036795495.1 Pseudobdellovibrionaceae bacterium
ATACATATTAATCCAATCTTTTAATATATGTGTTGAAACTTCTTTTCGATTTTTGGGATGATGAGTATTGAGTTTAGGTTCTGGATTGTTTTTTTCAAGGACCCAGGTTTTCAAATAGGATTTTTCAACGGCATTGAGGCGAAACAGTTTTGAAAACTCATCCACGCGGTCCAAAGTAAGAGGTCGCTTTCCTTGTAGAACCAATGTGACCAGTGCCGGAGAAACCTTTCGTAAACCACGCGATGCGGATAGCACAGAAAATTTTGAATCTGAAAAACGCAAATACGAGAGCATGGATTTTAGAAACTCGATGAGATCTTTATAATCCACAATAAGGGGTCTAAGTTGAGCTGTAGAAGCCATTTGTTTTTCAATCATGAAGAATTTATAATTCTAATTTCCCTATAAAACTAGATATTTATAATCACATGCCTTTTACTTTGTAAAAGTAAAACATTTCCATCGCTAACACTTGAGAAGTCTTACTGTATATTCATTTGAATTTTTTATCTGTCGACTTTTTAGACAAAGGCACAGAAGATATCTTTCACCTATCTTAGGTTTAAAGTTAATTTGGAATATATCAAATATCATGATAGCTCTCTAAGAATGAGAGTGTTAAAATTTATATTTTCTTTTGTGTTATTATTTTTTCTTAATTCATGCAATGAGACCTCTGAACCAAAGTCCAGCCCAGTAAAAAACACTAAATTAGGTGCTACAGTCATTTATCCCCATTCGGAATCCTTTATAAAAGGTCAGCATGGTCCATCTTATTATCAAGATTCAAAAACATGCAAAAGTTGTCATGGAGAAGATTTTTCTGGAGGCACATCTAAGATTAGTTGCACGACTTGTCATCAGAGTTTTCCACACACTCCGGGATGGTCCATGCCATCTAATCATGCAAAAACATATCTTTTGGGAACAACAGAAAACAAACAGCAATGTCTTAAGTGTCATCAGTCGAACGGCTCTGTAAGCCAAAGCTTGAACCCCGCGATGAGTTGTAACAGTTGCCATAGTACCTTTCCTCACGCCGAAGATTTTGTGATTCAACACAAAGACCGAGCAAAAGAAAATTCTGGTGCTTGTATCGATTGTCATAATCGATCCATAAAACATGTTTCAACTTTAAAAGAAAAAATAAGTTGCAATACCTGTCATGGAGAAAACTTTCCACACCCTCCAGGGTGGTCCAGATCAGATTTACATGGATCGCACTTTGTTAAACTGGATGAGTCTCAAAGATCATCCTGTCTTGCTTGTCACACTTCAAGTGATGAGGAATCTTCATTAGAAAAACTTCATAAAACACCTAAATCCGTAGTAACAGATATTAAGCTTATAAAAGATCCTTCAGTGGCTCCAACATGCAAAGAATGTCATGTGGCATTTCCACATCCTCCTAAATTTAAAAGTAAAGAACTTCACCCCATTTATGCCAAAGTATCTGAAGGGAAATGCACTCTTTGCCATTCAGATTATAAAAAATATTTAAAAGGTGATGGTTGTTTAAACTGTCATGACGTTGATAATGATGATAACCCTACAGATTCTACACGGATTAAATGGGTTCTCAGATCTGATGAAGATAACGGCAAAAAAGAACCTCAAAAGAACGAAAGAATTCCTCAATCTCAAAACACCACAAAATTAAATAAATAGTCAGTTCAATTATGAATAATTCATTTGTTTAAAATGGGTCTATTTACTTATTTTCACAGGAGCTAAAAAGTCCTGAAAATGGCAAGATCGGCACCCATGCTTTTGCGCCATTTTTGACTGATGGGCGGACTCGTGACAACGGACACAGGACTGATCTGTTGCTGCAAAGTTGTGACCTCTATTAGAAGGGCCACCATGGCAATCTGCACACTCGATGGGTCGTTTCTCCCCACGCTCTGTGGGTAGGAATTTGATAGGCTGGGGAGTGTTCGAGCGTTCTTGCGCTGTAAATTTATAGGACTTAAGCTCTTTGAGTTCGGTCATTTTTCCTAAATGCAAATGGTGTTGATAGGACTCATCCACTTTTGGTATTTTTTCAATATCCTTTTTAAGCATCGGTCCCGTAATTGTTGATAGATCCGCCCCTTGAGAAAGATGACAAGAATAACAAATTTTTGTAGGAACGTGAGGGGTTTGATGAAGGTCCTGAGGAAAGGTCGGCGGCTTTGTTGCCATAATATAGACTTCTTTTATATAAGCCCGCAGCGGTTGATGGTGACAATCGTGACAGGTCGTAAACTCTCCATGAATGCCTTTTTTCCAGGCCACATTGACATAATCATGAACATGGCATTGCATACAAAAATCTGCACTTTTCCAAGTGTAGTCATAAAGTTTGTAACCCGGATATATACCCATGACTGCGCCCACAATGAGCCCAGGGGCTAAAATTAAAACAAAAACTTTTATTTTTGAAAACATTTAAATTCCTCCATGAGGAATAACCTTAGCTAAAAATAAAATCTGAAATACTAAAAAAGCACTAATTGCAAATCCAATCAGAAATCCTAAAATCTGCAGAGCGTACTTTTTCATTTTATCCCCTTTTTGCCCATGTGCTTGTGGAATTGTGAAAAAAGATTGACTGTTTTTTCGCCGTGGCAAGAAGCACAAAAACTGAGAGTTTTTTCGTAAGGTTTAAGTAAGTTTTTTTTCAAATTATCTAAAGTTTGTGAATTAAAAGTTGTGTTTTTAAGATGTTTTTCTAAGTGGGGAGAGTGACAATTTTGACAACTGATTTTATTTTCAAAAAATTCTAGAGATTCAGCACGTTCAGTTTGTAACAAATTAGTCAATGGAGGGTGCTCAATCTTTTGAGGTTTGTGGCAATTCATACAAAGTTGATCTTGCGGTAGTCTTATATTTTTCTCGAATCCGCCATGACTTAAGTGACAATCCAAACAGCCAGACTTTTTATTCTGAGGATGGTTAAGTTTATTTTCTTTAACTTTGGATTCATTCTGATGATCTTGATGGCAAGAAAGACAGAGTTGTTGTGGATCTTTTCTTAAAAAGGGGGCCATTTTCATTTTTACATTTTCGCCAGCCCCATGATGTGGATCATGACAAGAAGTACACGCTACAAATTTATTTTCAGCAAGAGGAATATCTGTTTTACCTTTAAATTCCTTATCGACAGGGTGATGGATTAATTGTGGTAAAAAATTTTGAGCAGAAGGAGAAATTGTTCCATCATGGCAAGAGAGGCATTTCTGATTTAATCGATTTTTTAACACAAAGTCTCTGCGGTACAAATTTATCCGTCCAGGATCTCCATCGGATTTTGTCTCAAGTCGGGTTTTATTTTCAGAAGCTTCTTTTAATAAAGTCTTTTTATCTATGTTGAGTTGAATTTTAAGAACCTTATTTTCAGTCAAATCCAGCGCATAGAGAAAGGGTTTTTTCCAAAGTAGGCGAATGGCGTGATTTAATTCGATAAGTTCTTGATTATAAACCAAACTACCTAGAAAATAACCATTTTCATCAAATAAGAAAATTAATTTAAGAGCCACGTCACTGATTAAATAAATTTGTTCATCAGTGACATCAAAAGCCTTGGGACTCATTAAAAAACCTTCCCATGCGCCCCAGTTTCCCCATCTTAAAAACTGAGAATTATTTTTAACGATGATATGAGTCGCAAAAGGTTCGAGGAGAGAATAACCACCATTTTTTAAAAACTGTACCCTTGAGAACTCTCCCGGAAAGGCTGTTAATTTATCATTCCAGTCATCGAAGGGATTTAATTTTGTGTCTATGTTTAAATGGGGAATTTTATCTTTACTAGGGATTGAAGTTTTCTTCCAGCTTTCTAGTTGTGAAGATTCAAAGAGTTGACCTGAAATTAAAAGAAAACATTTTGTTGAATTACAATTTAAATCAGCAATGTTTCCATTGGAAGGAACTTTATGAGTTTTAACAATTTCAAAAAAACCTTGAGAAGATAATTTAAGCGAAAAAAGTTGTTGTTGGGGTGATTTTTTTTCAAGAGTCATTGTAGCAATAAGTTCATTTTCAAAGCAGCTTAAATTAGTTAGATTTTTTGAAAACGGGGATGAAATCGAAAAACTCTTAAGCGTTTCAGTTTTGCTTTCAGCAGAAGTGCTGATTTTATTGATGGTGCCCTCAATTTTACTGTAAATCCAGATGGAGTTTTGGCAATCCGAAATTAAAAAAGGGGAAGATATTTTAAAGGTTTTAACATTAGTAGCAGGAACTGATTGATAAGCTTGTAAAGAACTTTGATATAAAAAAAATAAAATAAATAATAATAACATTCAGCTTACCATTTGTGACAGTCTGAGCAAGTTTGCTTCATTAAACTGTTTTGTTTATGATTTTCAGACCATAGACTGTCAGGATTTATTGAGTCAAGAGGGGCATGTATTTTTTGTGGTCTCCAGAAAGATCCAGGGACTTCCCAATTCTTTGAATCCCAACGATGAGCTGTGTGGCAGCTAAAGCAGGTTATGAGTTTATTATCTGTAGTCTTTTTTCCAATGTGATCTAAAACCCCACTGTGGGGTGATGAGTTGTGACAGAGTATGCAAGTTTTTTCTGTGTTTGGCTTTAGGATGTATTTATTTTCAACTAATTCATGACAAACACTGCACTCTTTTCTGGTGGGTTGGAGGGGCGTTCGTTCACTATTACCATGGGGGTCAAGACGTTCTAATTTTGTTAGATTTAAATCGGCATTAAAATTTGCATTAAGTAGAGGTGAAAAAAAACAAATTAAGAAAATATTTGAATATAAAAATAGAGGTTTCATTTATTGAGCTCCATTTTTACCATGACAACCTTGACAACTTTGAAGTCCGGATTGCTCAACTAAAATTTGAGCGTAGTCAAAGGCCGATAAGTTTAATCGATTTTCTTTATGAATATTATCAGGGTGATGGCATAAAAAACATTGATAATTTTGAAATCCATGAGGGTGGTTTTGGTGGGTTAAAATAAGATCGGCTTCAGTATTTAATTTGTAATTCTCATGCTGTTTTGTAGAGTCACATCCAATTAAAAACATTAGAATAAAGAGATATCTCATTTAAAACCTCTTGTATGACAATTTGTACATGTATTTGAGGTGGAATGACAGGCAACACAACTTTGTGGGTTGCTTCTGGCTTCAATTGAATGAAAAGATCTAAAATTTGCCTTATGAACTTTTGGCTTTAATTTATTCTTTTGCTGATGACATTCCGTGCAGTTATTTTGTGAATGACATTGAAGGCAAGAGTCTGAATCAGATTGTGCAAATAGGCCATGGCGTTTTGACCAATTCATTTTATGATTTTTTGGTTCCAAAAGTTTGGGACTTATATGGCAAAGTGTGCATTGGCTAGGCCGAGGGAGTTGAACCTTGCCATGATGGCACTCATGGCAAATTTTTGGTGAAGGTTTAATTAAACCCTTAGGAACTCCTGGAGCTAAAGGATCTGAGGGATTTGATTTTAATGAAAAGCTATGACAATTTGTACAGCTAATCCCTGTTTTTTTAAACGATTCTAAATGATTTTTGTGAGAAAATAAATCTTTTAATGGTAGGTGGAGATTTGCATTCTCTGCATAGGAGGTATTCGAAATCCAAATTAAAGAAAACGAAAAAATAATAATTCTAAAAATAGTTCTAATAAAAATATGCAACATTGCCTTTAATCCTAGTATCAAAAGTAAAAATATGATTTCTTTCAATTTCGCCCCACAGAGTTAATTTCCATCTTCGATCAATGCGAGTTTCATAACCACTGCGTAATTGATAAAGCCAAGAATGTATTTGATTTACCTTAGACATATAAGCAATTGATAAATCTGAGTACAGTTTAGATAAATCAGAAATCTGATTTTCATGATTGAAGTTTAAAATCCAAACTTCTCCACCATAACTAATAATATGCTCGAGAGAAGGTGATAAGATATGATTTCCTGTTAATGTATAATCAATTCGAAGTTCTTCTTGGGTTGAATCCTCAAAAGTAGTTCCTGTATTAAATCTTAGCTTTCGAATCATTCCTTGAATTTGCATTTCAGTATTGAGTTCTTTTCTAAGGCCAATTTCTTGGTTTTCTGAAAAAGATTTTGAAAAATTATTAAAAATTGAAAGATTGATTTTTTCACTTTTTATTGATCTAGGATTTCTAAAAGAGTGTTGCAAATACATCATTGTATTTTCTGAAAGATTAAAATCAATCATATTTAACGACTGAGGAGCTCCATTGTTTTTTAAATCCCATTCCCATTTTGAAGCAAAAATGGGTTGAAAAAGAATTGAGTCAATTGGAAGAAAAATCTCTGTAAATAAATAATTTCCTAAAGACATATCGCCTTTAGAATAAGTGCTTGTTTTAAAGATCAAATCAGAAATGCTTTTATGAAAACTTACCCCATAGATTTGATCAATTAAAGATTCTGAAAGGTCCATGTCCTGGGTTTGACCTAAGAATAAATTGAATCCAGAAGTTTTAGAAAAATAATAGGGGACGGTGACTCCATCTAAAAAGAAAAAATCAAAACCTTCAGCAAGAAGTTGCCGGCCCAGTTGAATTCGACTTTTGCGAAATGGCGCATCATCAAAGCCATGATCTAGAGGGTAAACAAAGAGTGCTTTTGAAACCATGGGAGTCCACTGGTTATTATTAAAATCATTATAAAGGGAAAGTTCAACTTGGCTTTCTTGAGCGCCCTCATGAAAGCCTAAATAACTAAGCCTATATAAAAATGGACTATGAGCTTTTTTTTGAATGTCCCGATAGTATCCCATATCCAATGAAGATTCAAAGGACGTAAAGCCTTGAGCAAACTGACCCACAAAAATAATAAATAAAACAATCCACTGCACGTTTAAAAACCCTTCAACCCGTGAAATCTACTGTTGTTTTTTTTGTAAGTCTACATAAAGAAATGTGTCTATTTTTTGAAGATGTCTGTACACTTTAACCAGTGAACCAACATCAACGAGTCTTTTTAGCCCTAATTTCTCAATCAGATCCTTTGTTTTCAAAACAGGATGTTGTTTATTCTCAAAAAGCCCTAGAGCAGCTTCGGCCCATAAATTCAGAAGAATTGGCCGGGCTTTATGTGGATAGTGCTTTTCTGCAAACATTTGTAGAGTTTCTTAAGGAGCAGCACTGGCTTTTTCAAAAGCAAAATCCAAAATCGGATTTTTTATTTAAATCATTTGTATCGTTCTATTTACAGGTTGAATTGGCTCCGAAAAATTATCTTCATGAATGGCTGATGCTCGCATCTATAAAAACAATAAAGAGCATAAAAGAAAAAGGCTATCTTTTAGAATTGGTCATTTTAAAAATTATTCTAGAGCGGTCTTATGAGGAACAAAAAAGTTTTTCAAAGCATGTTTTAACCTCGCTTTCTATGCTTTTCGATCTTGAGTCAATGGCGATGTATATAAATTCAGAGGCAATGCCTCTCTCAATGTATCGAACTTTTG
>DAIRER010000544.1:0-1467 GCA_036795495.1 Pseudobdellovibrionaceae bacterium
TACAAGATCGATCAACTCATTCCATGAGATGGGTTTAATATTTGCTTCCCATCTATAAACTGCATTGTACGAGTAACCCAATTTTTTTGAAAAATGGTTTTGCGAAAGTCGACCACGATAAAATCGTACAATATTGCAGGGCAAATCTTGATGTGGATGAGTCTTTGTCATTTTAATTCGAGACATAAAGGATGTATATCTAAGACTTTCAACGACGGCAAATCTATGTTCCAGCGCAAAGCAACAAGCTATTGTGCCATTTCCGAAATATGCACAAGAGCGGCAAAATAAGGAATATAATCTGTTTTGCAGGGCTAAAGTTGGGGTTCCCAGTTTCCGTTAAGTTCATACAGGGAGAAAACATGAACCCAATGACTCAAAAATTATTATATGCCTTACCAAAGAGCCTTCAACGTTCTATGCTTATGAAAAATATAACTATTAACTATGATCTCGACTCAAAAATTGTTTTCAAGATTGCTGAGACTCAAAGCGAGCTCGAGGGGGCTTTTCGCCTTCTCTATGATGCCTACGTTAGGGTGAATCTACAAAAGCCCAATGATTCAAAATTACGTGTAACACCCTATCATGCCTTAGATTCAACAACGACTATTGTTGCCAAAATTGATGACAAAGTGATTGGAACTCTATCGCTGATCCGCTGGGGCGCCCTAGGGATACCCTCTGAAAGTCTTTCGGATTTTTTGTATCACCGCCAATCTGGCATTCAATTCGCTGAAGTTTCGGCTCTTGCAATAGATCGAGAATATAAGGGCCAAATATTTCTTCACCTATTAAAATACATGTACAATTATTGTACGGACTATTTTGGTGTCGATGAACTGATTGCCGTTATTGTTACTCATAAACTTGCACCCATTTTCTATGAATCTATTTTACAATTTCAACCTCTTAGTCAAAAGGTTCATGGAGATTATGCTTTTGCTAATTATCAAAAAGTAATTGTAGAGGATTTAAATCTTCACATGGCTCGAAAAGCTTATTCTGAGATTTACAATCATTTACCACGAGATAAGAATCTTTTCCATTTTTTTACTGAATATCAGTGTCCAAATTTTAAATTTCCTAAAAGGACCTCTTTTTTAATTTCAGATCCTGTAATGAATCGCGATTTATTTAAGTATTTTTTTATGGAGCGAACTCAAGCAATTAATGATATTCCCGAAAATATAAAACCCTATATTTTACAAAAATATGGTTTACAGCGAAGGGTTTCTAAAGTGGTTTCTGATAGAATTGAGGTCAAGGCCCGCGGTTTTTGTGTTAAGGGCGGAGTTCAGATTCCAATTAAAATCAAAAATATTTCAAAATATGGATTTTGTATTCATGCACAACTTCCGTTTGTTACAAAAGGTGAGATCGGTCAATTCTATTTTTACTTAGGGCCAGACGTTAAAATCAATGTCTCAGCGGTTAGTGTTTGGACTGGAAATGAAAATAGTTATG
>DAIRER010000545.1:0-1455 GCA_036795495.1 Pseudobdellovibrionaceae bacterium
CCATCTCCCGGAGTTGAATCTAAAATTTGACAATCAAAACCTTGCTGTGTCGCATATCGAGTGTACATTCTAAGAAGCATTTCAGCCCAATCACAGGCCTCTGTTCCACCAGCTCCCGAATTAATGGATAGATAAGTGCTATTCGCATCTAATTCCCCGCTGAGCATTCTTTTAACTTCTAGATTTCTAAATAGATCCTGTAAGCTCTTTAGTTCTGTCTTTACTTCTTGAAAACTCACTTCATCCTGAGCCTCCAAAGACATTTCCAAAAGTACATGTGCATCTTCAACCTTTTGAAAAAGGGATTCAAACTCATCCACAGTCTTTTCAAGCATAGATTTTTCTTTATTGATTCGCTGAAGTTCTAAAGGCTTTTCCCAAACTAAAGGATTTTCACTCTGTAAAGAGAGCTCTAAAATTCTTTTCTTTTTTTGATCCAGGTCAAAGATACCCCCGAAGTTCAAGAATAGACGCCTTGAGGGTTTCTAAATTTTTTTTAAGTTCATAACTTTCAGTAGCTAATGACATTGGTTTCCTTACTTTTTCAAAGACCCTGAAGGCTGATTTGCAGAAGCCTCTGGCACTGACGAGTCAGAATTTGAAATATCCATTGTATTTAATTCTCTTTGATATTCATACATCTTTTTCATTTCTGAACTCTTGTCTTTTGAAATTTGTTCTTCACGATTTTGATGATTCGTTAACTCATGATTTAAATTGGAACGCCGAGACTCATTAGGATCCGTCAATTCCTCAGTCTGTCGATAGGAGTTCGTCATAGGATCAAAGGTTGATTTGACTGTTTTTGTGGGTGGCGGAAGTGTCGCAAGAAGAAGTGCTGTCGTTGTTTTTTTTCTTTCTTCATCTCGAAGTTGAACTTCTAAATTTTGAATCTTAGCTTGAGATTGACGAACCATTTCAGCCAAAAACTTTTGTCGACCCTTTTTATATTCTACTTGAAATTCACTCTCCATATCGTCCGGACAAATCCTTTCATAAATTTGTCCCGAGGACCCTAACGTATAAGCATTTTTTGGATGACAAAAGTATCGCACTCCAGATTGGTGACGCTCCTTAAGGACTTTTGATGGTCCCGCATCACAAAGGTCCAAATTTAAAGGTTGGCCTTTTTTACCCGTCGCTGTAGCTCCTTCTGGAGTACAATAACTTCCCCGTCCAGATTTCCAACCTAAATCCAATTGAGAGAATTCAATTTCCGCCTCAGCTTTTTTACATCCTAAATAGGTGTCATCTTGATTGATTCGACGCCCCTTTAAAGCCAAATCTTGACCATGATTAAACCAATTTATTTTTTCACATTCTTTTCGAATTAAATAATTTGTACAACCAGATGTAAGTAAAATTAAAGCACCCAAAAAAAGTTTTCGTAGAATCATTTAATCAATCCTTATAAAGAAGAATATTTTCACATAAAGATAAAATAGACAATTGTTC
>DAIRER010000546.1:0-1449 GCA_036795495.1 Pseudobdellovibrionaceae bacterium
TCCTGATTGATTTTAGACTTTTTGAACATGCTCTTTCGAATTTGATTCTCAATGCTGTTCAGTACGCCGGGGATCATCTTTGTATTGAAATTGTTGTTAAAATTGAGGGTTCTCAAATCATTTTAAAAATTTCAGATAACGGTAATGGGATTTCCGAAGAAAATCAAAAACACTTGTTTGAAAAATTTTATCGAGTGCCTTTGACTCCGGCGGGGGGCACGGGGCTGGGCCTTTCTATTGTGAAGGGCATCGTCGAACTTCACAAAGGTCAAATACGGTATGAACGAAACGTACCGCAGGGTTCGAGCTTTATTATTTCGCTGCCTTTATTGGAGCCGCCTCAAGTTCAAAAAGAGGTGACCTAATGAAGGAGGTGCACTCATGTCTGATTTGATAAAAGTACTTATTATTGATGATGAGAAATCTATACGTGAAACTTTAAAATTAAGTTTTAAATCCGATGTTTATTTAGTCGAAGAGGCCGCCACGGGGGCCATGGGTTTAGATAAAATTAAAAGCTTTCACCCTCACTTAGTGATTCTCGATCTTGGTTTGCCAGATATAAATGGTTTTGATGTTTTAAAAGAGGTCAGACGATGGACTCAAGTTCCGATTCTTATTCTTACCGTCACAGATGATGAACAAACAAAAGTCAGGCTTTTGGATGCCGGTGCGGATGATTTTTTAACTAAACCCTTTGGGTCCTTTGAACTTTTAGCAAGAGTTAGGGTTATTTTAAGGCATTTTGGAAAAGTGGAAGCAACCCCACTTTTTGAATCCGGTGATTTAAAGGTAGATCTCAATGCTCATAAAATTGAGGTAGCGGGGCGTGAGGTCAAGTTAACGAAAACAGAGTTTGAACTTTTACAGCGCCTTGTTCGTGATGCTGGTAAGGTCGTCCCCCAGAATAGGCTTTTGAAAGAAATTTGGGGGGTTCTGGCTCAAGAAGAATCACACTATCTGAGAATATATATCAAACAACTGCGTAAGAAGATTGAGGTCAATCCCTCGAGACCCACCCATATTATTACCGAGCCCGGTGTGGGCTATCGTTTGGTATAATCATTCTATTATAAATTTTTTACATGTCTAAATTGTGATAGTGGCTAACCCCTGGAAAATCATTTAGTATCCTCATCCACTTGTTAAAGGATGAAATACCTATGTTAAGAATGTTTATGCGTTGGCACTGTATATTTAAAATTTCAGAATTATTAATCATTTTGATAGGATTCGCGTCCATTGGTTTTGGGGCGACAGGTGACTTAAACTCAGGCCAAGAAACAAAAGAATGTAAGCCATTTATCAAAGCCTCTTTAACAACTGCTAAAGAGTATTTTAATCAGGAGGGGTATTTTTCTATACCCTATCGAAGTGCTGCTGAGCTTATTGCAGATTCAAATCGTTACGGAGTAGATCTAGAGCTTCCAGGTCAGGAGCTTTCAGAAG
>DAIRER010000547.1:0-1443 GCA_036795495.1 Pseudobdellovibrionaceae bacterium
GATCAAGCCTGTTTAATTTCAATGGGTGTGTTAGACCAGAGATGCTGGATAGGTGCCGGGAGCATGGCAAAAGGATTAACTATTTCAAGTGGGGATGGTGGTAATGTTGGTTATGCAATGAAAGTATGGTTAAGCACAAGTCCCACTTCAACATTTGATTCCACTTCTGATGCTTGCAAAAATAATTCGACAACTCAGCCGTATATCATCACTGGTCCCGGTTACTGTCCAATAACACCCAACACAAAATATTATTTATTTATGAGTGTAGATGAGGATGCATCGAATCTTCGATATAAAGTCCATGAAGGAAGCTCTGACTTTTATTAATTTTTAGAATATTGCGCAAATAGCTGAAAAATAATTATTCAAGCCAGGTGATCTTATTTTCTTTGAGGCGAGGGGCTTTGGGGGGTGAGTGATCTGGATATCCCAGCCCCCTGTGCTGATATCACCGCACTGTCAAGTACATGGGTTACAGTTCTAACAAGGGACATAGGTAATAGTAGACCACGGATCCATTCAGAAAAGGGCAATACCTGTGTGAATACGCTTTTATAACGGCAAGGCGACGCGTCTTTACCTGCCTTATCTGTCGACTCATCTACAGATAAGGCATGGGCCGTGACGGCCCATAAATAAGGACGGCCGTGAATGTAAATAAAAGCAGGCCCCCCAGAGTCCCCCGCACAAACGGCTCCTCCCTTTTTTTGATCAGCAATGGCGCTAAATAAATTTTGATTCCAGTCTTCAATGATCAACTCTGTTTTTCTAAGTTCACCGATGCCACTTTTAGATTCAAGTTGATTAAACCCAAACCCAGCAACGGTGATTTTTAAAGGAGCCTCTTGAATTTCTTTTAGATAATTCTGCCATAATTCTAAAGAAATAAGTTGGGCCGGAGCATATCCCTCAGGAAGATCTCCCTCAAATTTTAAAAGTGCTAAATCATAGGTATCAATAAGATCGTCTTTTCCAACATGATAGGCGGGATAGATTTCACGTTGAGAGACCGCGCGCACTAAACTGTTTTCAGAAAACTTTTGATCAAAAATAAGATACATCTCAGCCCCAACACAATGAGCGGCCGTTAAAACTTGATTGTTCTTTAAAAGAGTTCCGGCACAAACCTGACCCTCTTTGTTTTCATAGACGCCCACGATATGGGAGCTCATAGGGTCACTTTGTGTAACAAGCTCCCCTTCGATAATACTAAATTTTTGATTTTGAGTTTTAAAAGTAAGGTCCCCGGAAAGATAACTCTCGCCGGGGACCATTGTGTCTTGGCAAGCTGCCAAAAATACCATGAAAATCAACATTAAAGTTTGAACTTTCATACCCCCCCTGAACTGGTACTGTTAAACTAGAGTTCAACCAGTAATACAATTTATATTATTTGAGTTGAGCTATAAGTAATTCTTATTCATCCCAATTATTCATTCC
>DAIRER010000548.1:0-1440 GCA_036795495.1 Pseudobdellovibrionaceae bacterium
AATCACCTATTCTTCTTGCTATATGTCTTCTACGAGCAATGAAAGTTCAATTTTTGCAATTAAAGCCGGCGCCTATACCCAAGGCGGTGTGGCTATGAATAAAAGTTTTCTTACCTATGTTGATAAAAACTTTCTACCAATCCCTCCAGAAAAAATAATCACAACCAATCAATATAAATCTATTTTATCAGATACTCCGATCAATAAAGGAGCCACATTGAGATTGGGATTACGATCTCCTCGAAATCTTCAGGAAGTCGTTTTTTTAGGAAATTCAAATATCCCTATAGAAGGCGTGGACTTTCTTACGCTTGGCCCTAATCTGACCTCAGACAAAGCCCTTTCCCAACTTATAAAAGTTCCTGACATCAAAAATAATTATTTTCAATTGGGTAATACTTTAAATGAAAGCGCACTCGAAGGAGCTTTTTATTTTAATAAAACAGAATCTGATGCTAAGGCTTTTCGAAATGCTTTTGCAAATGATGCAACATTAGCTTTAACCTATTCACATTTAGATAACCTTACAGGAGCTCGCGCTCCAGACAGTCAAAATAATCCTCAATTGGCCTACGGAAAAGGTTATAAATTACAATTTGGGCAAGGCGCTTGGCCTCGAACTTCGGGCACCCTGCATTCTCTGAATCCAAATAATTTTTTAGTGGGAGTGCTCGAATCAAACTTAGACAATTCAAGCAATGATATCAAAACGTGGACCTGCGACCCCCAACGACGCTACATGATTGTTCGCCCAGAAGATCGCGCTGCAAATTGCCCCAAGGAAAATTATTCCGTTCTAGAAGATGCTACCTATGGCAATGCCTTTAAGGAAGAGCATGCCCTGCTTCGACGTCATCTACCAGCTCATTTATGGGATATTAATGTAGGCCTTAGATGTATTGTCCCCAAGTCCCCCCTCGTCTGCTACAGCACAGAAAAACTCAATGGCGCAACTGTTCCCATTATGTATGATCAAACAAAAGAGTGTTATCACAGAGATTCTTTGAACACGGCTCTTACAAGTCGCTGTGCTCAATTTGTTTCTGTTTGCCTTCGTAACTAATTCAGATCACCATAGAGGTCATGCCTAGAAATTTTCTGATTTTAATTTATTTGCTCTTTTTGACTTCTTCTGGATTTTGTCTTGATGTGCGTTCAGCCCACTCAATATCTCAAGGCGGATCCAGTCGAGCCCTCATTGACCCTGTGGATTCGCTTTATATGAATCCGGCGGCCCTTGCACATTTTAGAAATCGATATATTTCCTCTCTCTTTCGAGAGGGCGAAACCGCTGTTTCTCTATATGACTCCGCCATGAATAACCCTCTATCTGGAGCCCTGGGATATTATCAAACGCCTCACCTGCAGGTTTTCACTTTTGGTATTTCTACACCCAATCCTGAGTTTAATTCTGGTCAGTGGTTTCACCAATGGTCTATG
>DAIRER010000549.1:0-1438 GCA_036795495.1 Pseudobdellovibrionaceae bacterium
AAAAATGCCCTTGGCTCCTTGGCCCTGCGCCTGTTCAGAGGCTTTTTCTAAAGATAAGGGGTGATAGATTTTCCACCAGTCTTCTAAGTCAGCGGGCTTACAAAGTACAAATTGAATTTGTGCCTTTTTTTGGATTTCAGGAAGTGGCTCTAAGGTTCCGACCAAGAGATGATTGTCCCACTCTCCAATAGGAATACAGGCCTCTGACCAAGAATACAGATCCTTCCATTTTTTCCATAAATCCATTTTGGGAGTGTTTTCTTCGAAAAATTTTGAATTTACTTTTGGCAGTTGATACGTATTTTGGGCCCATTTTAGGTACTTATCTTCGCTGAGATACCCACCTTTTAGGCAAAAGGATAAAAAACTCATTTTTTTAGATGAGTTATTGTATTTCTCCGATAAGACTTTAAGGTCTTCGGTCATAAGGTGATGCCACTGATTTTGATCCATCAGTCCATTTATCGGTAATTTTTACTAAAACATAAGAAAAACATGAGAAAAAAACATTTAAAAGCTTTTATCTCTGGGGCGATTTTGTGGTACCTTGCCCCATCTCATGACAAAGAAAAGAAATCTCTACCTAGATCATAACGCAACAACTCCAATTTCTGAGGAGTTTATACAGAAATTTTCTGAGTTTGCCTCCATTTGGGGAAATCCCAGCAGCATTCACTGGGCTGGACGTAAGGCCAAGGGGATGATGAGCCAAGTTCGAAATCAGTTTGCAGAACTCATGGGTGTGAACCCTTTGGAAGTGGTTTTTACTTCGGGCGGGAGTGAGTCCAACAATTGGGTTTTAAGATCTGTATTCGAAAAGTTCAAAGGGACAGATAAAAATCATTACCTGATATCTGCTGTTGAACATCCGAGTGTGATCAAGACGGCCGAATATTTAATTGAACTCGGGGCTCGTGTGGATTGGATTCCTGTTCTGCGTGATGGGACTTTAGATTTAAAATTTATAGAAAAGCACATCGGACCCCAGACAGCCCTTGTTTCGGTCATGTTAGCCAATAATGAAACGGGGGTCATTCATCCCCTTGATGAAGTGGTAAAAATAGCCCAAGCTCATCAGGTTTTGGTGCATTCGGATGTGGTTCAGGCCTTTGGAAAAATCAGTTTTAATTTAAAAAAATTGGGCGTGGATTATGCTAGTTTTTCTGCCCATAAGTTTTATGCCTTAAAGGGCCTTGGGCTTCTCTATATTAAAAAAGGGTCCCCCTTAGCGCCGCTCATTCTTGGGGGAGGACAGGAACGCAAACGCCGTGGAGGCACAGAGAACCTCCTTGGAATGGCGAGCCTTGGTGTCATGTTGGAAAAGCTTTCTGAGGTTTCTAACCACTACGAGGTATTAAAAAATCTTCGGGATCATATGGAAGCTCAAATCCAAAAAAAGATCTCGGGGGTGGTGGTGACGGGGCTCATGCAAAAAAGA
>DAIRER010000550.1:0-1438 GCA_036795495.1 Pseudobdellovibrionaceae bacterium
GTCTTGAAAGACCAGGTACTTTTGTCAAGGCGTTCGAGCTGGAACTGGTCTCTTAACGCTATACACTATGTGTGTTTTGATTTGGTTTAACTACTGGTTCAAAAGAAAGTTAAAACTAAAACTCAGCGGACTTGATCCGTCTGGTAAACTCAGGGGCTTATAGAGACCCAATATAAACGTTAATGGAGCCACATAGCCAACGGTCGTATCTAATTTAGCCTCAATGCCGGTACTCCAAAAAGTTTTTGAAAAATCTAAAATTTCAATACCTGATTTGTGAATGGCACGTCCATCCGAAGTTAATCCATCGATCACAACGGCCCCAGACAGTCTTTTTGCGAAAAAGGGAACAAGTCCCCAGCCTTTTTCTGGATAGGATATTGGAAATCGATATTCTAAATTCGTTGTTACCATGTTGCGACCATAAAACTCTCCTGAGGTGTAGCCACGGATGAGAAAAAGGGCTTGTGAGGTGTCTGTTCCTGAGTTGCTAGAGCTCGAAGCCGTTCCGTGGTAGTTCGCTATTGATTGTGGAATGGCGGTGCCATCCAGGCGAGCCAGTATAGCATGTTGTTGGGGAAGCGATGAATAAGAAAAATATTTTTGTAAAGAAAATGTAAATTGTGAGTGAGAAAAATAACCCGGAAATTCTAAAAAATGAATCATATTCAAGCTAGATCCCCAGCCCTCAACAGGAGATATTTGGAGACCTTGTTGGGTGTAGTTTGTATATGTTAAATTTATACCAGGCCCAGTGCGCTGAATATCGTATCCCAAACTACTTCTTAAATTGTAGGACCAACCCACACTCATTTTTAAATCCTGATTCCAAGACCATATATTTGGAAAAATATATGCCCCAGTGGTTTGATCTGTGACTTCGTTGGTAACAGTTCCTAAATAGGTATTTCGCAATGTCTGACTCAATAAATATGGAGTCTCTGTGGTTTGATTTAAGTAAGAAAATAAAAAACCACCCTTGTTGGTCGCGGTATCTAATATGCCAATCAAAGAATAATTGTGTAGACCAATAGGGTCGTGGCCCGAGGTCTGAGCCGTGAGGATCCACCCTCCTCCTGTTGAGCTTCCTCCAACGAGGGGAAACCAATATTGAGGTACTAAATATTCATATGGTGAGTAGTCTTGAGACGTTGTTTCTGACTTTATTTCAGCAGTTTGAGTCAATGCAGGATTTAAAACAGAAATTGAGGACTCGAGATAAGGGATCGCTTCTGGAGTTTTATCAAATTCAGTTTTTTTAATGAGGGCAATTTGAGGACCATTCTCTGTCATTTCAGTGACGATAAGATCTTGAGTAAGTGGATCGAAGTCGGGATTAAAATATCCTGCAAGAGAATGAGTGAGGGGTTGAGATTTTTGAAAACCATAATCTGATTTATAGATATTATAAACCCCATTGTGAGAAGAAGAAAAAAGA
>DAIRER010000086.1:0-7253 GCA_036795495.1 Pseudobdellovibrionaceae bacterium
CCCATTAAGTATTCATGTCGATGGAGATATTTTAGCTTTAGCTCTATACGAAAAACGAAATTCACTTTTTGTAGGTGGAACCTTTTCAACAGTCGATACCAAACTTAAAAGAAGTAAACTTGTGGAAATTGATTTAAATACGGGAAAGCCCACTTCGTTTTTTTCAAATAAGATGTTAAGTTATTTTGTTTATCAATTGGATTTGTTTCAGCCTGAATCAAAAGAAGATAAATTGAGAGTAAACCTTATAAACCCTTATCTTTTTAGATTTTAATTTAGAGTAATATTTCTCGGAGTTGACATGTTTTTGAATTCTCTCCGGCAGGAATAAGTCCAAATATTTTTATTTGATGTGTTGTTTTTAAATGCCAATTCCCTATTTTTTGAGGAATTAATTCGAGTTTAAACTGACGACTGTGTCCACCTTCTAATTGTACAGATCGAAGAAAAAAGAGATTGTTTTTAGGATCTGGAATTAATGAACAATAGTTTTGTGCACATCCTTTATTGAGTTTCGTAAATTTGATATTAGTTTTTGCTCGTGGATCCTTTTTATCAAAAATGAGTAGCATATTGTCATTTTGACGCAATAATCTTATGTTTTTAATCTGTGTTAGACTCGGTTGATCTAATAGTTGAGACAGGCAGTCGTTTTTTAACTGGTAACTTAGAGAGTCTTTTGACTGAATCATTGTCCAAACAGAGTAACTTGCTATCGGATAATCGTAGGGTTCGTCTGTTGTTTTAAAATCATCAAAAAAGAAATCATCAGGAAAATATTGGGCATAAGAGAATGTTAAATTCAAAAACGTAGCTAAAAAAAATAAAAATACATTTTTCACTGAAAATCTCCAAATTAAGTTTTTTGATCAAAATTTATTAACGAAAGTCGGTTGTTTGCCATACTTTTAGGGTCTTGAAAAGCAATATTAGAGCCCGTTTAAAGTCCTGAAAGTCTAGTTTATTAGGGGTTAAAGGGGGTAAATCCTTAAAATGAGAGAGATTTATTTTGTGGAACTGTCTCATTATGATATAATTTTTCTGTAGGCCAAGGAGGCTTCCTATGAAGATTTCTCACAATAAAGTAGGTCAAAACGTAAATATTTCGGACTCATCAAGGGCCGAACGTAATCAAAAAACAAAATCAGAGGGCAAATCATCTGTTCCTGAGTTTATGGCCCCCCAATCCGGGGTCAATCTTGATCTTTCTGACCGAGCTCAAGATATCAAGCGCATTAAGGAGCTTGCTACGGCGGCACCTGACGTGGATGAAGTGAAGGTCGCTAAATTTAAAAAACTCATAGCTGATGGTCAATATAAAGTTGATTCACAGGCCTTAGCTGAAAAAATGTTAAATGAGTATAAAGAAGAGTAAATGGACAATTTAAAACAGCGAGCCATAGATAAACTGACTCACAATTTGGAAGAATTGATTTCAATTTATCGTCATATGTTAGAATCTGTTCGTAAAGAAAAAGACCTTTTAATTTCAGCTGATCATGAGGGATTAAATAATAACAATACAAATAAAGAAGAGCTTATTTTAAAGATGAGATTGGCCGATGTCTTGCGCATCAAGCATGCCGAAGAGCTTTGTGAGGTTTTGGGTTTGGATAAAACAAATCCACGTTTGTCCATAATGGCTCAGCATTTAGAAGAACCTTATTCGAGCCATTTAAGAAATCAACAGGCTACTTTAGAACTTATCATCGAGCATTTGATGGAAATAAATAAAGAAAATGAAAAGTATGCAACCTCAGCACTTCATTTGGTCAATGGTGCCATGGATAATATTAAAGAAACCGTTTCTGGAAAAACCACTTACGAAAAAAAGGGGCAGTATAAAGCAGGTCCTCACATTGCAGGAAACTTTGTAAGTAAAGAAGTTTAAGGCCATTTGAAGGACCAGTTAAGGCCAACTGAAGGACCAGTGGCCTTCTAAAGGAGACAGGATGTCTAAAATTTCTTCGATGATGGACGTTGGAAAACGCTCTTTGTCGAACAGTCAAACCGCCCTACAAACGGTGGCACACAATATTGCCAATAAAACCACCGAAGGCTATTCTCGCCAGCGTGTAGAATTGACGGCAGCAACTCCAATTAATGAAGGTCGAATGCAAATTGGAATGGGGGCTCGCGCGAGCCAAGTCACACGAACAAACAACCCATGGCTTGAAAAACAGATTCAAAAAGAAAATATGAATTTAGGTTACCAAGATTCAAAGGCTGAGTCCCTGGCCCGAGTCGAACAAGTTTATAATGAACAATTAAATAAGGGATTAAATATTCATGTGGTTGAGTTTTTTAATGCCTTTCGTGAATTAGCAAATGATCCTGAAAGTTTAGTTTCTAGAACCTTAGTTCGTGAAAATTCAGATGTGATGATTAAGGACTTTAAAAGAGTCAACGGACAGTTGGAATCTGTTCAGGATGATTTGGATAACCAAATTAAAAATGTCACTGGCGAAATTAATGAGATTATTAAAGAATTAGCGGACCTCAATCAGCGCATTCAAAGTGTAGAAATACAAAACATTCCTGCCAATGATGAGCGTGACCGTAGAGATGTTTTACTAAAACATTTAGGTGAAAAAATTGATATTTCGTGGGCTGAAGGAACGGATGGCATGGTCACGGTTACGGCAGCCAAAAATGCCTTGTTGGTGACGGGAACAACAGCCGCAGAAATAAAGGCTAAACAAACCGACGATCGGGATCGAGTTGAATTATTTTATATCCCTGAAAAAGGTAAAACTCCTGTGAATATTACAGATCGTGTTACGGGAGGGCGTATCGGGGGAGCTTTGGAAGTGCGAGATCAGTTCGTTGAAAAAATGAAGTCGAATTTAGATACTGTCGCTTATTCATTGATGAAAGAAGTCAATAAGGCCCATATTGAAGGATTTGATCGTTATGGAAAAAAAGCCGCGTTGTTTTTTGAAATGCCAGATGTTGAAAAGGGTGCGGCTGCTAAAATCGAATTAAATCAAACGATATCAAATGATGTGGGACGAATTGCTGCGGCCGCACGACCAAACGCTTCTGGAGATAATACGGTCGCCAATTTAATTTCTTCTTTACAGTATTCTAAAATGGAGGGGCTTGGCAAAGCGACCATTGATGACTTTTATAATACTCAAGTGGGAATGGTGGGGACAATGTCCCAACGTGCAAAAAATTCTTTAGAATCTCAAAAAGAAATTTTAAAACAGTTTGATAATATTCGTGAAAGTATTAGCGGAGTCAGCCTTGATGAAGAAACAACAAAGATGTTGGAGTTTCAAAAAGCCTATGATGCCTCTGCCAGATTAATACGAACTGCAGATGAAATGTTAGATACTGTTATTAACTTAAAGAGGTTGTAGGAGTGTATGAATCATGAGAATTGCTGATAAAATGCAATACAACCAAGTTACCAGCAACGTGCAAAAAAATCGCTCGGATATGTCGCAGTTGCAGGATCAGGCCGCCACCCAAAAGCGAGTGACAAAGCCTTCGGATGATCCCTTGGCCGCAGCTCGTGTTTTGTCCACTAGAACAGAAGTGCGTGGCAATGAACAATTTTTAAGAAATATTCAAAATGCAAAATCCTTTTTAGAATTTTCAGATCAATCCTTAGGCGAGTTGACAGAGGCTTTGATGAGAGCCAAAGAATTAGCCGTGAGTCAGGCCGGAGATACAGGGGCAAACAGTCAAACTCGTTTGATGTCTTCTGCGGAAATAGGTCAGATTTACAATCAAGCCATTCAAATTGGAAATCGAAAAATGGGAGAGCGGTTTGTGTTTTCAGGATTTAATACACAAACGCAACCCTTTAGCCAAGAGGGTAAGTATTTTGGAGATGATGGTGATATAAAAGTATACACTCATAAAGATTCATTTATTGCTATGAATTTACCAGGTCAGCGCGTATTTTTAGGGCAAGGCTTGGGAGGGGACGGAACGATTCGCCCCGATCATGCTTTGCCAAAAACAACGGAAGATCTTAAAGAGCAACAATTGAATGAGGATCAACGAAGAGATTTCAACAAAGTAAAAGAAGATGAACATGTTGAGGTACGTCGGCTTGCCAGTATTAATAACCGTGATGTTGATTTAAGCCGAGGCGTGAATATTTTTAGTGCACTTAAGGGATTAGAAGTCTCATTGAAAACAAATGATAAAGAGGGTATTCAAGGAGCGTTGGATGTTTTGGACCAAGCGATATCTCAAGTTGTTTACGCTCGTTCAGAAGTGGGCAGTCGTGTCATGGCGATTAACAACACTCTGGATTCTGTTCAAAAAGCCACAGTAGATCAAAAGATAATTTCCTCTCAATTAGAGGATGCGGACGTGTTTCAGGTCATGAGTGATATCAATAAGACAGATAGTACCTTAAAGGCAACTCTAGAGACCTCCAGTCGGTTGGTCCAGCCAAGTCTACTTGACTTTCTAAAATAAAAATTATACCTACAGTTTTTCAAAACTGAGCCGATAAAGATTACGATTTGAAACAAAGGAGTTGTTCATGTTGGTTCTTACAAGGAAGTTGGGTGAGAGCATCGCAATCGATGACCACATTCGAATTCGTGTCGTACAAATAAAAGGAAAACAAGTTAGGCTTGGGATAGAGGCTCCGAAGGATACAAAAATCCATAGGGAAGAAGTTTATCAAGCGATTCAAGATCAGAATGAAAAGTCTGTTCAGGTTTCATCAGATAAAACTCGGTCTGTGGCTCGATTGTTAAAAACATAGTTTTTTTAAAAAGGGTTTTAACAACCGAATCAAGCGAGGCAAAAGAGTGATGAAATCATCATCGGTGCTGTGAAGCGGCAGAAATATTGAAAAATGTTTGTCTAAACCTCGATTTAAGTCCAGATTTAATAATATGATGACCTGCAATGAGGACTTTTGTGTCTTATAATAGAAACAGGAGGGGCGCATGATAGTGAATACGTCTCGTTTTGGACAAGTACAAATCGAAGAAAATGATACAATAGTTTTCCCAGAGGGCCTATTGGGCTTTGCGGATCTCAGAACATTTGTTCTGTTGGATGATCCTGGAGATGAAATCTTTGCATGGCTACAAAGCTGTGAAGCTTCTCAAATTGCATTTCCTGTTTTAGAGCCAGAGCTTTTTCATACAGGCTATAAAATTAATTTAACAAAGGGTGATTTAGAAGTAGTGAAACTTCAGGATTCAAAAAAAGCCCGAATGTTTACGATCATTACTGTTCCAGAAGATGCCACATTGATGACGGCAAACTTAAAGGCTCCAATTGTGATTAACCCAGAGTCACGTTTAGCTAAACAGTGCGTGCTTCAGGATAATTCCTTGGCAATCCGAGAGCCAATTTTCACGAAGCTTCAACAGCGGGTCGTTCAATTTCCAAATGTGGCTATTAAAAACCAATCTGGTGGAATGGATGTTGCTGTCAAATTAAACATGGCAGAAGTTAAAACCGATCGAAAAACAGAAATTTCAATTTAGTTTAAAATTCTTTTTTTAAAGAATTAATTCGGGTAGTGTTTTTTCGGTCTTTGCGCCCAGTGTTTTTAATTCCTCAACTTGATCAATAAGATTTCCACGGCCTTCCGATAGCTTTTTTACAACCTGTGTGTGAGCGTCCTGGGCTGATTTAATTTTTTCTCCAACAATTTGAAGATCCTTTAAAAGGCCGGCAAACTTTTCAAACAAGAGGCCTCCTCGGCGAGCAATCTCCATTGCATTTTTTTCTTGTCGAAATTGTTTCCAAATGGCGCCGACGGTTCGTAATGTGGTCAATAAAGTTGTAGGACTTACGATGGCAATATTTTTTTCCCAGGCATATTGAAAAAGATCTGGCTTTTCTTTAAAGGCCAAAGCAAAGGCTGGCTCGAGGGGCATAAATAGAATCACAAAATCCGGAGAAATTAATTTATCAGAAGCATGATATTCCTTTGAGGAAAGTCCATCCACATGGCGTTTAATGGACTCCACGTGCATTTTAGCTAGGCGAGCTTGCTCTTCTCGAGTTTCAGCAGAGGCATGGGCTTCAAAGGCATTAAGACTCATTTTAGAGTCGACAATGATGTGTTTGTTGTCCGGCAAATTGATAATAACATCGGGTCGCAGACTTCCGCCCTCGTTGTTTTTTAAAGCCATAGAGGTTCCCTGGAGGGTGTATTCATGTCCCTCGCGAAGTCCGGACCTCTCAAGTATATTTTCTAAAATCAACTCACCCCAGTTGCCCTGGGTTTTATTTTCTCCCTTAAGGGCTTGGGTTAAATTTTTAGTTTCTTGGGTGATGTGTTGATTGAGTTCAAAAAGACGATTGAGTTCGCCCTTAAGAACGCCCCGCTCGGCTCGTTCTTGGGAATAGGTGTCTTCTACTTTTTTTTCAAAATCTTTAAGTCGTTCCTTGAGGGGATTGAGGAGCATGGTCAGATTCTGGGTCTGTAAATCCGTGATGCGATGACCTTTTTCATCAAAAATACGATGAGCTAAATTTTCAAAGTCTTTCTGCATACGCTGTTGAAGATCATTTTGCAGCTGCTGGAGCTCAAAATTTTGATTTTTTGAAAATTTCCGAGCGTAGAGAAAACCTAAAAGAAAACCTAAAAACAAACTCGAAATTCCAACAAAAAAATAGAAAACCATGACAAAACCCCTTGTTACAGATTATATGTCACAGAATGGTAAAATTAAGAAGCATCATTTCGGCCTTTCGCCCCAAGACATTATCCGCATCCCTTGTTCCCTGTCTCGCAGGGACTAGCCTTTGTTGGTTTGAGGGCTTTAATCCTTCGTGGAGTGTTTTTTTATATGCACTTTTAAGTGCAATGAGTATTCAGGTCGGAACAAATCTAGTGAATGATGCCATGGATTTTAAAAAAGGAGCTGATACAGAAGATCGCATAGGCCCCTCTCGGATCACACAACAGGGTATTTTAACCTACAAGCAAGTTTTAACTCTTGCAGGTTTTTTCTTTTTTCTGGCGGTGCTATTGGGACTCCCCTTGGTTCTACTTGGGGGGTGGGTGATTGTGGCTGTTGGGGTCTTTTCGATTCTTATGGGTTATGCTTATACCTCTGGACCTTATCCACTGGCTTATGTGGGTTTGGGGGATCTTTTTGTGATTTTCTTTTTTGGAATTGTGGCCGTCATGGGGATTCATTATTTACATTGGGGCGAGGACTACCCAGGGATTTTGTTACCTCCTTTGATTTTGGGTTTACAAGTTGGTTTTTTATCTACGGTATTGATTGCCATTAATAATTTAAGAGATATTC
>DAIRER010000551.1:0-1431 GCA_036795495.1 Pseudobdellovibrionaceae bacterium
TGACGGCCCACTTGATTGATCATTAAGGTTTTAGCGACCTCAAGTTTTGGAACGCCCTCGTAGGCAATTAAGCGGTCGCAGGCATTGGCTGTAGAAATAAGAACAGACATGGGATCTTGTTGACCTTCACGCATTTTTTGAGGACCCGAGCCGTCAATGCATTCTTCGTGTTCATTTATAATTGTAACGATAGGGCGATCAAAGTGTTTAAGTGCGGCTACTTTATCTGCTCCATTTTTGGCATGTGCATGGTAAATTTTAAGTTCTTGGGTGCTCATTTCCTTAAGTGGTTTATTATAGTTGATAGTCGAGTCCATATGACCAAAATCATGAAGAAATCCCCCCATGGTTAAATATCCAAGGGTTTGTTTATCGTCTATCTTTAATTTTTGAGCCAGTCCGACGGCAAGTGTTGCTACAGATACTCCGTGATGTGCAAGGTTTTGATCTTGATTTTGAATGTCCATAATAGAATTTAAGGCCCCGGAATTATTTAAAAGGAATTGGACGTACTTGTTGGCATCTTCTTTAGCTATATTATAGGACTCTTCGTTTTGTGGATTTTCTAAAACATCATCGACATTGCTTTGTTGCATACCTTGAATTATTTCAGATCTTGTTTTTAAGTCTTTTCCTGAATTATCATTGTAGGCGACTTCGATATTATTCAATAAATAGCTTCTGTATTGGTGTTCATCTTCGGTCGTGATAAACATCTTTCGAAGTTTCTTTTCTTTAAGTCGTTTTAGACGATCTCCCTCAAAAGAATCTCCACTGCGTAAATAAAGGATCATTTTGTCATTAATTTTAACAAAGGCATTAAAGTTAATTTTTTGGTCGCCTCGGAGTGTGCTGACTCGAATTGTTACATAGTCCATTGATTTTTAACTCCACTTCATTGATGATAAAAAATATGAGTTTAGATAAAGATATACTAAATGATTTTATTCTTGAGTCCAAGAAGCTTGTTGAAGATTCTTTGGAAATATTAAATGAGGTCGAGGGGCAACCAGACCAAGCCAAAAGGCTTGCTGACTATGGTAATCTCGTGGATCGTATCATGGGGGGAGCAAGAAGTCTTGCCCTCTTAGTGCCTAAGGATCACGCGATACATATGGTTTCGGATTACGCAGCTGTTTGTAAAGCGGTTGGATATAAGAGCTCACAAATTCTAGAGAATGACTCCTTTTTTAGCGCTTGTGTTGGACTTTTACTTGATGCAACAGAAACATTAGAAAAACTATTAGACGGTGTAGAAACTCCCACTGTGGAATTAAAAAAATCAATTCCAGGGACTTTTATAGATCGACTTCAGTGGGTTTCGAAACGCTTCAGTAAGGATTTTCGGTCTTCAGTTTCTGCAGTAACAGATCCTTCTGGGGCGATGTCTCAGGATGACATCGATGGCTTATTAAAGAAATTGGGTATTGG
>DAIRER010000087.1:0-7223 GCA_036795495.1 Pseudobdellovibrionaceae bacterium
GATTTCCCTTAAAGCAAATCGCCTCATTTCTTCTAAGGAAATTTCGGAAAAAACTCTCCATGAATTTAAAAGAAAAAAATCAACAGCAATTTGATGTGAAATCGGATCTTTTGATGCGAAAGAACCTAAACCGATAAACCCATTTTGAGACATTTTAAATTCAACATAGGATAAATTTATTGGAGCTCCATGAGCAGCTACCGACTTTTTAAATAAAGATTCCATCATATACAATGATTGCTCAACCGTATATTTGTAAGGATTATTAATATACATTTTTTTATTTTCTAAAGTCTTAATAGTGATTGGAAACCTTTTTATACTGATTGCCGTAATCCAAGCTGCATTAAGAAACTCTAATGCCTTAGCGTGTTCAGACTTTTGATTAAAGGTAAAACTATTTACGAAACTTGTAAAGTTTCCTACAAAGTAACCATAACTTCCAGGTTCAATATTCAAGGCCAAGGACTCAATTTCTTCTAGACTTAATTCATTTACAGACAATTTGTTTTCACGAGAAACATTGGCATCTGTTTTAATTATTGAAACACATTCCTGTGCCGAAAAAACAGGGCCTGAAATAACTAGAACCAAAAAAACACAAAAGGGCTTAACTATTAAACTTTTCATTAACTCTCCATTAAAAAATGAAGCAATGTATTATCAAATATATTAATAAAATGTAATACTTTTTCTTATGGATCAATATTCAATCCTCAGAACCATGCATATTTTACCAATCCATTGACTTGTTGCATTGCCAACAATACATCGCAAGATATTCATTTTTAAAAAAATTAAGGAGACTAGCAAATTATGAATAAAATTAATTTTCTTAGTGTTTACCAGCCTATAAGGTCAAATGATCAAATTTCTATTCCGCAACTCAAAACACTCTTCCTTATTTTAGTATTACTGACGTTCATGGGTCGTTTGACTCAAGCCTCTGCGCATTATCCAACATGTGTTCCAATCATAAACAGTGATTCGATTTCTCCAGGCCAAAGTCATAAAACAAGGTTTCGGCAGTTTCAAGGTCTTCGATTGTTAAGTCCAATTTTTTCAGAACACACTCAGCTTTCTCCAAAGGGCAATTTTTTAATCACCAAACCGAATGAACCAATACCGCTTTTAGGCGGATTTCTTGGACATCGAATGAAATCTCCAGAGGACATGGGTCCTTTGGTTTTACCTATTCAAATTTTTCAAAATCAATTTGGCCAAGCTGTGGATCTTCGCCCTTTTTATCAGCAGGCATTGCCCCTTGATGCAAATACAATTCTTCAACCTAACAAAGAATTCTCTCGAAGTGACTTTTCTTCTGAATCCATAAAGTACAAAAATTCAATGGTTTGGTCTAAGGATGAAACCATTATGGGTATAATCATTCAAGGAGAATTCTCTCAAAAAAGCAGTGGAGAACTTGGAGAGAAAATTATATTTTACTCTACCCGCGATCTGAATTTTTTAGGGGAATTTGAAGTGGGTCGATTGGCTGGAAAACTCAACGAACAGATCTTATCAACTCAAATTATTACGATGAAATCCGGTGAGCATTTGGGACTAATAGTAACAAATTATGGAAAAATTATTGTTCTTGATTTAAATTCTTTAGGTCAGAAAAATGCTGTTCGAAAAGTGATTTCACTTTCTAACAAAACAAACGAATCTGAGTATCGATATTCAATTGGTGTCAATGAACTGTTCGAGTTACCGGATCAGCGTGTTCTGTTAGTTAGACACAATAATCAACGCTACCCTGGTCCTTCGCACATAAGCATTATTAACTTAAATACATTAAGTCTTGAAGTCCCTTCAGATACAGAGTTAAAAATAGAAAATAAACTTCTTTTAAACCAAGTTTTTGCAGACTCAAATTTAAACTCAGTACTCATGCTTAGAAATTCAGAAATGAAGCCCACGTTAAAACCCGATAATTTATTTATTTTTGATACTGGATCCTTAAGATCAAGACCCTTACGTTTAACCACTCCTAATCAAAGAATTTATAAAGTGATCCTAAATGCTAAGGCTAAGCAGGCCTGCGTTTATGGGGTTGTTTCAAATTCAAAATCACAATCTCATCTTTTATCTTTTATCGATCTAAATACAGACAAAGTTATACGAGAAGTTTTGTTTTCAAAGTATACAGCTAATTCTGAAGTACCCCAAGAAACTATTGGGGATGCGGGGCGTACTGAGATTGAGTATTTTCCAAATAACATCGAAAATCCATCCGTTTTAGTTTTGGCGCCGAGATACAATGGAGAGATAGACCCAACACAACATGAAGTCCTTCAGTTTCATATTCCGTCGCGTGGTGACCCGCTTCCAATTGCTAAAAAGCAAGCCAAGGTAACTCTTCCTGGTTTAAATTATATCGTTTTACGTCCTTATGGTGATGATATTTTAGCCGTATTTGAACAGGGCCAACTGGATCTCAATTGGAGAAAACCGCAGGATTCTTTTACGAATTCATCTTCAAATAATTCCGACAATTTAGAGTTAGAAGAGGAAATCCCTTTCAGAACTTTCTTAGGTATTTTTAAAAAGCAATAGACTTGGGAATTAACGAAAATAATATAATCTTTTAAGGTCGTAGAAAATCTCTTAGCTTTTCCATACGTAAATTTTTTTCTTTAGAACACGGCTGCTTTAATACTTCAGAAATTAGTTTTAGAAGTTTATTTCTATCTATAGCATCTCCAAAATGCTGAGCCCATTGATAGTAATGTTGACAGTCTAAGAGGTCTGTCTCTGAGAATCTAGCAAGTTTGAGTTTCCAATAAAATTCGACTGTCGGTCGGTAGATTTTGTTATTCTTACTCTGAAGGAGTAAAATCTTATCGCCCTTAGAAATTTTAGCTTTTTCAACAAAAAAAAGAGCGGCCTGATTGACTGTTTCAATACTTAATCCAAGATCTTCAGCAATTTGCATCAGTTCTAATTGCTGACCTTGTTCTAAAGAGCTCAAACCAATAAAATCAATATCCGCAGTAGCGCGAATATCAAGACCAAGAGCGGGGAGGAGTGTTCCGCCAACAAGTAACCACTCACCTTTAAGCCTCTGGCTTGCCTTATTAAGAAACTCCTTCATGATTTTAGAGTTCAGGACCTTCATAAATACGCTCCTAGATTTGATAAAGAAATTCGCCTGAGATTGGGCTTTAAATACTTTTCTCTATTTTGATTAAACCAATCGTTCAACTCCGGATTCAATTGAGTAAAAAGAGAGGGGTAATGATCATAAAGAGCTGATAAAAACCCAATCATGGCGAAAAGTTCTCTTTCTTTCAAATGATTTTGCTTTTCCCAAATAAAAGATGAATTGAGACAACTCACTAGTTGTTCTTGAGTGGGTACAAAAGTACTCCCTTCGTACATAAGAGGCACACCTATAGATGCCCAATTTTGTTTTTGTTTCTCTATATCGAACTGATTATTAACAAACAGTATTTTTTTATTAAAAACCTTTAAGATTTTTTTAAGAGTGCCCAATTCAAGATTGGCTTTTCCAGCCTCTGCATTCTGAATAGTTGCAACACTGACTCCACATTTTTGAGCCAACTCAACCTGAGTCCACCCATGATTTAATCTAAACTTCTTTAACTCAGATATTTTCATTTACCTAATATAACACACCTAATATATTAGGTGTTATTTTTTTCTGAAAGAGTCCTATTCTGAGACTCTGGTCCAGACGGCTGCTATCGTGCCCATCGGTGCTGAACTAAAATAGAAACAACACGTTCAAGACTGGTATTATAGGGATCCCCGAATAAAGTTTGATCCGCATAAGTTAGAGTGGACGACCAGATCTCGCCCTGACTTTCTGGAAACATATAGGTTAATGAAAAGCTGCTGTTAGCATAACGCTGAAAAAGGCTTTGAGAGTACGCCTGCCCCTTTGAATCTTGTATTTCAACCGGATCTTCCTGAATCCAAGAAATTGCGGCACCAAAGCGCCAGTTTTTTAGGTTGAAACCCAGGCTAGGCCCCACTTGCCCACCCCAACCGGGATAGGCCGTTCCATCTTGGCCCTCCAGATGAATCTGTTTTTTCAAAGAGTAATGGGCCTCAAAAGAAAAACTCATATCAAAAGCCCCCTTAGATTTAGATAACACAGTCCCCATCCCCAGTTGCCAATAACCACGACCTCGAGTTTCTAATTTATAAAGATCCGTGGCTTCTTCATTGGATTTCCCAAAGGGAGCTAGAATTTGAACATAACCCATGCCTTTGGGTCTCCACGGATGATAGTCCCAATCCGGTAAATACTCATAACCTAAATTAAAAGATATATCCCCAAGTCCTGATTGTTTTTCTTGTGCCTTTATTTTTTGAATCCAGGGAATCGAAACCCCCACTTGCCAACGATCAGATATAATTTGAGCAACATCCATTTTTAAGGTTTGTGTGGCTGTACTCTCGTCTGAAGTGTACCAAAGACCCTGAGCATCTACATATTCTACAGCCGTCTGTCCAAAACTCATTTGTGTAGAAACTTGCCGTCGATCATCACCTAATATTAAAGAAGGTATCGAGGCTCCGCCGCCACAACAAGCCGCCGCCCAAATTTTTTGTGATAAAAATAAAACCCAAAGAAAAAAAATAATTTTTATCTTCGCCTTAAAAAACAAGAGAATAAATCCCCTCATCAATGACATCACTGCCCTTTTGAAATCGAAAATGAAGATCCCAATCCCCCTTCATAATAAAATAAATATTATGGGCTTCATACATTTCGGCATCTTTTTTTACCCAACGTACAGGGGCAGAGCCATGCCCCATACTTTTCATCCATAAAAAGACTTTTAAATCTTTCTCTAAGTCTACGGGTAAAGCTGAAAAATCCTCTGGATTTCGACGATAAATTTTAAACAGCATACGACCGGCTTCTTTGGAAGATTTTGGATAGACTGTCCATCTATAGGTAATACATAAATTCAATTTTTCGACAGGAATAGGACAATACGATGGATCTTTTAATTTTTCTTTTTGTCCAGGATCATTTTGTCCAGCTCCCGCTGTGAGATCCTCGTTGACAACTTTCGGTGCATAGTTCGGTCGAGCACAGGACGAAAGAAAAAAATAGAGAACAAGTCCAAATTTACATATTCTAAATAAACTGCTTATATTCATTACTCAGTATCCTCTCTTGAAATGACACACCCAAGGGTTCTGCCCTCTGGAGTTTTTACTTTAATATTATTTTTGATATCTTCTAAGGCGGAGCGGAGATAGTTTTTTTCGGCGCTTTTAAAGTCATGACTTGATGAGACACCACCTTGATAAACGACAGAGCCATCAGCTAAAACAACATAGGAATGAGGCGTTTTATAGGCCTTATACAGGTCCGCTAATTTGTTTTTTTGATCCTGTAAAATGGGAAATTTAAGTTCTTGAGTCGAAAAATACTTTTCAACCATATCCCTTGGTTCATCCCGATTCGAGTGAACTGCCACAAATTGAAAATCAGTAAACTCTGTAGAGAGTTTTTTTAATTCAACCACATGACTGTTCGAGCAAGGACATCGGGCCGATAAAAATAATACAACAAGCCCTTTATTTTTTTCACCAGAGGGGGATACCGTTATTTCTTGTTGCGTGTATAGATCAATCCCCTGAATCCTTTCCAAATTCATTTTGGATGGCTGGCTCTGGCTCGCCAGTGTAACAGAATGGGCTATCATGAACGCACTGAATGTAAATAGATAAACTAATGTACCCGTTTTAAAAATTGCCTTTTGCATAGATTGAAAACCTAACTTTTATATAAATACTGAAACTGCGCAGACTCTTAATACATTTTAAACTCAAGTCAAAGAAAATTCTGCAACGCTTCTTGATGTAGAGTTTTCTTTCAACTCAACGTCTTTTCTGCCAGAATTCAATAAAAAAGGAGACCCTCATGAAAAATATACTGTTTTTATTCGCCGTTCTTTCTTTAAATATTTTTACTTTTAATTCTTCAGCTCAAGCTGAAGATCATGAACATTCTATCGAAGTTTGTTCTGCAATAGATCAAACCGTTTGCGCCCATTTAGGATATAAGTGGGGTCCGTTAAACACAACTTCTGAAGGACAGTTTATTGTTCACGCAATGACTCCAAATAACTCAGAACTTTCTAATCTTGCTGTTGAACTTTGGATGGAAATGGGTGATCACGGACATGGTTCCTCACCTGTGACTTTAACAAAAGTTCGTCCCAATATCTATAAAGTGACAGAGGCCTACTTTGTTATGGAGGGTGAGTGGTTAGTTAAAATCAACTTTGATTTAAATGGCGTCAACCACACTCTAGAGATTCCCGTACAAGTTGTCGAATAGTTCTTGTTTTTGTAAACAATTCAATTAAATCAATTGAACAAAGGCCATTACTTTTAAAATAATGGCCTTTGTGTTAGTTAGACGCCTCCCACAAAGGAGGCCTTTTATGCGTTTTATTCACTTCTTCATCATTGCCAATTTATTTTTATCAGTTCAAAACAGCTGGTCTCAACAAGAGTGTCGAGTTGTTTTTAATCAACCCCTTGGACCCGTCGTAGAAAGCGTTCGTAAAAATATATTTATTCAGGCTTATCATTTATTATATGGCCAGGGGTATATGATAACAAGAGGTCCTTCTAAAATACCTTCTTTTAATCAAAATTCTTTAGAGGGCCAGCGCATCGATGATGTTGACCTCAAGCAAGTGGCTATGGTTCTTCCACAAACCAATGATAAACCTTTTCTCGGATTAACCATCAATACGCCTACAAAGATATCTGGTAAACTTTATACAATCTATGGAGTTTTTGATGATGGGGATTTTCTTATTTTTGATTCTGAAAAAAATCCCTTTAAAGTCTCAGCAAGTGAGGCCAGAAAAGGCACCTCTCAACTTTCGAAATTTCAACATTTTGAATTTGGCAACCAGGTCACGTTTAGACTGGACGATCAACATCCTGAACATCCAGCCACAGTTCTTGAAGAGCAGGGATTGAGTGTCAAACTTCTTTTCTGGAAACAAACAAACTCAGCAAATGCCCCTCGACAGTTTGAGGAAAAACCAACAACTCTTTGGGTTCCATTTCCATTCATAATCACTAGGCAAGAAAACCCTTACCCCCCATTAAAACCACTTTAAAAAGTCGACCTCTAAATATAATGTTGGTTATTTACTATTAATTTTGTCTTTTAATCGTTGAATCAGTTGTTCATTTTGGTTGGTTTCTATCAT
>DAIRER010000088.1:0-7212 GCA_036795495.1 Pseudobdellovibrionaceae bacterium
CCGGATGTGGATTTTCCGGTATTGACGGTTTCTTTATCTTGGCCCGGAGCATCTCCAGAAACTATGGAATTGGATGTGGTGGATTCTGTGGAAGATGCCCTGACAACCATCGAAGGTGTAAAATCCATCTCCAGTCGAAGTCAATTGGGGCAAGCGAGCATTACTTTAGAGTTTGAACTAGAACGAGATATCAATGCGGCTTTACAAGATGTTCAAGCTAAAGTGGCTCAAGCTCAACGACGATTGCCCGTCAATGTTGAACCCCCCGTTATTTCTAAAACAAATCCTGATGATAATCCTATTTTATGGCTCGCTTTAACCTATGATAAAAATGATCTTAAGTTTATGATGACCTACGCCCGTGACTACTTAAAAGATCGCTTTTCAACGATTTCGGGGGTTGGCGATGTTTTTCTTGGCGGTTACGTGGCTCCACAGTTACGTGTTTGGGTGCAACACGAAGCTTTGAAAAAAAATAACATTACTGTGAATGATATTATTGATGCGATTCAGTCTGAGCATGTTGAAACTCCTGGTGGAGTTGTAGAGACAGAGAAAAAAAATTATAATGTGCGAACCTATGGAACCGCAAAAAGTGTTGAAGAGTTTAAGGATATCGTAATTTCAAAACGAGCGGGACAGCAAATGGCAGACCCAACACGCTTTTTAAGGCTCGGACAGGTGTCCCGAGTCGAAGAGGGTTTGGATGAAATCGAACGATTGTCTCGTTTTCAGGGGCAAAGAGCTTTAGGGATCGGGGTTCGTAAACAGCGTGGAGCCAATGCTGTACAGGTGGCTCAAGCTGTAAAAAAACAATTGTTGGAAATCCAAAAAGATCTACCTGAAGGCATGGAGATTCATGTTAATTTTGATTCTACAAAATTCATTGAACAGTCTGTTCATGAGTTAAATAAACATCTTATCATAGCTATCATATTAACCTCATTGATCTGCTGGGTTTTTTTAGGAAGTTGGGCTGCGACTTTTAATGTGATTTTAGCGATTCCGACGTCCATTCTAGGGGCCTTTATCGGTCTATATTTTTTAGGATTCACGCTCAATACATTTACCTTATTGGGTTTAACATTGGCCATTGGAATTGTTGTAGATGATGCCATCATGGTTTTAGAAAATATTTTTAGGTACAATCAATTAGGAAACAACCGGATTCGATCCGCGATTTTAGGTTCCAGAGAAATTGCTTTTGCCGCCATGGCCGCCACGGCGGCTGTGATTGCTATATTTTTACCAGTCGTTTTTATGAAAGGCATCATCGGTAAATTTTTTATGCAGTTTGGTGTGGCCATCAGTTTAGCGGTCGCCTTTTCCTTGCTTGAATCACTCACAATTACACCCATGCGAAGTGCGATGATGCTTTCAAATATTAAAAGAACATCGACTCTGGGTTTGTTTTTTGAAACCACAATGTCCTTTTTAGAAAAAATATACCATAGAACATTAAAATGGTCCTTGAAGCATCGATGGATTGTTTTATTCAGTTCTCTGTTGTTGTTTGTTTTTTCATTGATGTTGATAAAAGTTATAAAAAAAGAAATGTCCCCCAGTTTAGATCAAAGTTTATTTATGGTGCGACTCAGCTTGCCTCAAGGCTCCTCACTTAAATATACAGATCAACAAACACGACTCGCTGAGGCCTGGTTTAAAACGCGTCCCGAAGTGCGTGCCGTTTATGCCAGTGTCGGTGGGTTTGGTGGAGGGGCCTCAAGTTCAAACTCGTCCATGATGTTTGTGACTTTGAAAGAAAAATCAGATCGACCCAAGGATCCAGAAAAAAACAAAGTCTTATCTCAAGAAGAAATCATGGGTTTAGCACGTCAAAATCTTTCTAAAATACCTGATATCAGTCCTGTGGTTATTGATTTATCTATGAGGGGTTTTTCGTCAGGAAAAGGTTTTCCGATTGAATTTAAAATTGTGGGGCCTAATTGGGAAAAATTGGCTCAAAAAAACTTTACAATGATTGAAAAAATGAAATCGAGCGGCCTTATGGTCGATGTGGAATCCAACTATGATTTAGGATTACCTGAAATAGGTTTGTATCCTGATCGTGATGTAGCGGCGTCACATGGTTTAAGTATGACCAATATAGGAAAGACGGTGAATTCTTTAATTGGAGGTGTGATTGTCGGTCAATATATCAAAGATGGACGTCGGTATGACATTCGCCTGATGATTGAAAAAAATGAAAACCCAATGAATAAAATCAACAGTCTGTCGGTGGGAAACGTGAGGGCTAATTTAATCCCTTTAGAGAATGTGATCTCAATCAAAAATCAAAGCAGTTTGCAATCGATTCAAAGAATCAATCGTCAAAGAGCGATTACAATTACTGCAAATTTAGCCCCAGGAATTTCTCAGACTGATGCCGCGAGTTTTATTACTAAAGAAAGCGAGGCTCTGGTTGAAAATGGGTATCGTATTGAAATGGAGGGCGCTTCAAAATCAAACAAAGAATCTTTAATGGGTTTGTTATTTGCGATGGGAATGGGTTTTCTTGTTGCCTATATGATTTTAGGGGCGCAATTTAATTCATTTTTAGATCCCATCAGTGTGATGATGGCCCTCTTTTTTAGTATAACGGGAGCTTTTTTAGCTTTAAAAATCACAAATCAATCCTTAAATATGTATTCAATGATTGGAATTTTACTATTGATGGGGATTGCTAAGAAAAATTCAATATTATTAGTTGAATTTACAAATCAAATTCGTCATCAAAAAAAGCTCAAAGTGAGGGACGCTTTAGAAGAAGCCTGTCCCATTCGTCTGCGGCCCATTTTAATGACCAGTTTATCTACGGTGGCTGGAGCTTTGCCGTCGGCCATGGCGATGGGGGCTGGTGCAGAAAGTTATCGACCCATGGCGATTGCCATCATCGGAGGTGTTTTAGTTTCGACGGTGTTAACTCTTTATGTGGTCCCTGTCGTTTATTTATTATTAGAACGTTTTAGAAAAAACGATCAATTTGCCAGTGAAGTTGAGAAGGCATTTGAGGGGATTTAAATTGATTTAAAGTGAATTGATCCTAGACTCAGGTAGTGTTCAGATTAAAGTTTTTTATTTCTTTTGAATCCACGGATCGCTCGTATTATCGTTTTCGATAGAGGGAGATCTGATATGAAAAATGTTTTAATTCTTTTTGCGCTTTTAACGATAGAAGTTTCTTGTTCATCAAAATCAAAGGTAGCTCCAGAGAAATCTGTTCAGCCGGTTGTTGCTGCAGAGGCCGTATCAAGTCCTGTATCAAATCCTGTTGCCGTGCCGATAACGCAAGCCATTTCTCCAGTGCAAGAAAAAATTGAACCCGTCAATTTAGAACCGACGCATCAGGCGATGGAATCCCTTTCTCATGGGACTAAAAGTTCTGATATTGAACTACATTTGGTAGATAAGGGGCATGGACATTCCGAAGGTGTTGCTGCAGAGAAATCACTAGGTTGGTTAAAAAATGGAAACACTCGTTTTGTCAAAGGGCGATTGCGCGCGGATGGGCAGTCTCCTAAAGATCGAACACGTTTAGTTTCTGGTCAAAAACCTCATGCCATTGTTCTTTCGTGCAGTGATTCGCGAGTTCCTGCTGAAATTGTTTTTGATCAAAAATTAGGAGAAATATTTTCAGTCAGAACCGCCGGTGAATCTTTGGACTCTTCAGCGATTGCAAGTATCGAATACGCGATTGAACATTTAGGAAGTCGATTGATTGTTGTTTTAGGGCACACCTATTGTGGCGCCGTTAATGCCGCTTTAGATACCTCCGTCGGAGGAGATGCCGGAAGTCCCCATTTAAATAAATTGGTCTCAGATATTCAACCTCGAATTTTATCTTTTATGGGTAAAGAACGCGCGAAAGATATTGAGCAAGAATCCTGGTCCAACACCAAAGGGGTTGCCAAGGATTTGATGGATCGATCAAATATAATCTCTACTCGTGTTAAAAGTGGTGATGTGAAAATTGTTTCTTCCATGTATTACCTGGATTCTGGAAAAGTTTTATTTGCTGATTGAAGATTACGACAATAAGGACTGTAACTGTAAAAAAAATTGTTTTGCAGGCAGGATACGAATCCCTTGAATAAATTTTTCTTCAGTTCCACCATAAACCAGAATAGCTTCAGCAACAGGGTAATCTTCTTTAAAGAGTAACATCGCCACTAGATCTTCTTTTCGAACTCTGGCTGAGGTCTTCACTTCAATGGCAACCAACTTTTTAGGGCCATACAAAACCAAGTCCACTTCTTGATGCGTACGCGTATGCCAAAAAAAGAGTTCATAGCCCCATTCGTAATAGTCATTTAAGGCCCGAATATTTTGCATCACCAGGGTTTCAAGTGAAAACCCATTGAGTTCACTTTCTGAATCTAAAGGCCCCCGTGGCCGAATCGTACGATAAACGCCATTATCAAAAAAGAAGAACTTTGATTTTGTTATAAGATCCCTCTTTGCTCTTTTTGAAAAAACGGGTAACTGAACAGTTAGAAGTAAGTCATTTAAAATTGAAAAATAATCTTCAACCACTTTTCTATCCACCGCACATTCGCTGGCGACTTTTGAAACATTCAATGGAGATGCTTGTGAAAAACTGGCCGCCTGTAAAAAACGACTAAATGCTGGCAGATTTCGAGTCAAGCCTTCTTGTTGAACCTCTTCTTTAAGATAAGTTCTAACGTAGCTTTGCAAGTATTTCATTGGATCTTTCACCTGTGTTGTCATGGGCAATAAACCAAACTGCAAAGCTTGGTTTAGATTAAAATCAGTGCCCATTTCAACACTTGTCATTGGATGAAAATTGTAAGTATAGGCTCTTCCAGCTAAAAGGTTGACGCCACTTTTTCTTAATTTTCGCGCGCTAGATCCAGATAAAATAAATCTATATTTTTTGAGTTCTATCAGTCTATGAACCTCGTCCAGCAAATGAGGAATTTTTTGAACTTCATCAATCACGATCGGATGTTTGGAATCAGAAATGTAATCGGCGATATTTTTGGGCTGAGCCGATAGATTGTTGTAAATTTCATCATCCAATAAGTCGATGTAAGTGCTTTTTTGATAATGAGCTCTTAACCAACTGGATTTCCCGGTGCCACGCGCGCCAAATAAAAAATAGCTATGGCTGGAGTCCGGATTAAAAATTCTGGAGTACATAAGTCCATTTTTCACTAAAAAATGGACTTATGCAACCTATTTTTTGTAATAAATTGATATTAGATCGATAGAATCGTTTCATTTTGTCTCAAAATAAGACCTTGAAAACTTCTCCTAAAGTTTTTCTGAAATATGTCGACAAGACCTAAGTCAGATAAAAATGAGGAGGTACGTCGTGGTGAGATTCTTTAGATATGGTTTTATTGCATCAATGGTTTTCATAATAAGTGCTTGTACTTTTCAAGCAGAGATAGATAAAAAAAGCACAGGATCAAGTGACTTATCCGCGGATATTTCTCAAGCTCCGGTGAATCAGATCAATCAAAATAATATAACCTTTAATGGAGTTTGTAGCGAAAGTGGTTCGACTTTAGTTCTAAGTGTTGGATCTACTTTAACTTCAAATACACAGTGTTTAGAGAACAACACCTGGAGTGCTACTTTAGATGCATCCTCTTTGCCTGATGGAAATATAACTGTTGAAATAACAACAACTGAAGGCGCGTCCTTAAATTCAATAACAGTGATTAAGGATACGACTCCACCGACAGATCCAAGCAGTTTAAGTCATCTAGAATGGTCGGATGTGACAACAGAGAGTCCTATATTATCATGGACCAATTCTTCCGATGCCGGATCTGGAATTTCAAAGTATTTAGTGCGAATTGTAAAGACGTCGGATTCAAGTGCTGTGGCTGATTGGCAAGAATTGGCTAATGGCGGAAAAATTTCTAATTTGTCGTTTACTTTAGGACAATCCTATAGATTTGAAATTAAAGCCATAGATCTAGCGGAAAATGCTTCAAATATTATTCAAAGTTCAACTTTTTTAATCAGTGCACCCAACTCCTTGGCTTTTAGTGGAAATTCATCAAATAGTTCAACAGCATTGTTGCGTTCATTTACAGAATTATCATCTCCCGCCTGGGCTTTAACTGGGACATGTAATCCAAACAATGGAAGTGTTGTGATTTCGGGAGATTTAGATGCTCCTATTACACTTTCATGCGAGACGACCAATGGTGGATCCTTTAGCGTCAATATAAACAATATCAGCTCTCCGACATCTCCTCACTTTGCTGTTGAACTTTCTTCGCCTTTAAAGTTAGGCAGAACTTTAATAGCAACTCAATCTTCTTCGAGTGCAGAGACAGAGTTGTTTGAGACCAGCTCTTCTTCACCACCCTTGTATATTTCTAATTACGCAGGTTTTAAAAATGCGCCAGATAATTCTAAAATGATTTTAGAAGTGGATATTGATTTAAGTAATGGAGGAATCATTGTTGGTGACAATTGGAGTAATGGCGAGTTCGGAATTGATTTTACGGGAATTATCGAGGGCAATGGTAAAAAGATTCAAAATCTAAATGATTCAAGTCATAGTTCTGCGTCCATAATGGCTGTGAATTCAGGAATTGTTCGAAATTTAACATTTGAATCTGTTTATTTAACAGCTCCTGGTGCGATTTCACCTCAAAAGATAGCTGCTATTACAGGTACGAATAACGGACTTATTGAGCAAGTGAATATTGCGGGAACATTGCATTCAACAAGAGCTACATCCTATATAGGGGGTGTTGTTGCTATTAACCAAGGCCTTATTAAAAATGCAAAAGTGAATCTAACGATTACTGGAAATGCAAATATTGTGGGTGGAATTGCAGCCACTACACAATATCTTGGTGGTTTAATTGGAATACAAAAAAGCCACGCCGAAGGGACCTATACCGGTGGTAATTTTGTAGGAGGTATTGCCGGAAAATTAACAGGATCTTCATTTATGGGTAATGCCATCATTGAAAACTGTTTGAATGAAGCAACATTGAGTGGAGTTAAGGTCGGTGGGATTGTTGGTGACATTGCTGATGCCTACCATTTAATCAATAAATCCCTAAGTGTAGGGAGTATTGCCGCTTCCACAAATGGTGGAAAGCTGGTTGGATCCTATGCCAGTGTTGTAAATCAAACCAACTCCTATGTGAAGTCAACAAGCTCTTGTTCGGGTTGCACAAATACCGAAGTGTTAGAATTAACAATCGAGTATGGTACAAT
>DAIRER010000552.1:0-1427 GCA_036795495.1 Pseudobdellovibrionaceae bacterium
CAGGGTTGGACCAATCCGTAAGCCGAGATTTATCAGCTAATAGAAGGTATTCGAAGGGGTTTGGCGAAAGGCACAAAGTTTCATTTAAAAATTGTATTTTCAATGGCTGAGAATCAGGTTCTTCTAGGTAAAAATCTGTGGAACGATTGTATATAAAATCAAAAGAAGACTTCTCATTGACTTCTTTAATGTCTAGGATTTCTGTGGGAAAACCATGGATTTCAAAAAAATTTTTATAAACCAAAAATTCTAGATATAATTTCTGTTGAGAGGGGAGCGTATCAACTATTCCTATTTTTGGATGTTTAATTTCTTTTTTCTGAAGAGAGAGTTCATTTTGGATGTTGGCTATAAGGTCTTCAATTTTAAAATGAGAATAGGGTAGATTTTTTTTTGTAAAATTATACAGTTCATAACCCAATATTAAAAATGCGGCATTGGTGTTGACTTCAATAAGTTTTAATTGACCCTCATGATAATGAAAATCATAACTCATCAGGATTGAATGATTTCTGGGGTTTTTAAGCCCATGCTTTTGAATGATATTTTTGAACTGTGTAATGTAAGTATCATTTGTACGCATTTTATAAAGAATTTTAATAATATCTTGGGCTTGATTTAGAACATTTGAAGGTAAATCAATTGTCAAAGGGGAAATAAGGTTTTGTCCGAGATTGGATTCAAGTAGCTCAGGATTATTTAAGTTGAGCTGTGGGTATTTTTGACAGAGGTGTTTCAGGTATTCCGCTGAGAATGACATATGTTTCTACGCCCCTAGTTATCGATGAGCTTAGTTGACTCATGAAAAAGACAATGGTTCATAATCATTTATGAAAATTATATCTTGGAATGTCAATGGAATTAGGGCCTGTTTAAAAAAGGACCTAATGAGTTTTGTGCGTAAGTATCAACCCGATATACTTTGTTTGCAAGAGACCAAAGCCCATAAAGATCAAGTCGAACCAGAAGGTCAATGTTTAGGAAAAAAATATTCTTACTGGAGTTCTGCTAAAAAGAAGGGGTATTCAGGGGTGGCCACTTTTTGTGATCAAGAACCACATTTTGTGCAAACAGGAATTGGATTTTCTCAATATGAGGATGAGGGGCGCATTGTTGTGACTGATCACGGTCATTTTTTATTATATAATATTTATTTTCCAAATGGAGGCTCCGGAGAGGAGCGGCATAAATTCAAACAGCAGTTTTTAAAAGATCTATATTTGCACCTTAAGACGGATTTAGATCAGGGTAAATCCATTGTTGTTGTCGGAGATTATAATATAGCTCACACTGAAAATGATATTTATGACCCCATCCGTTTAGCAAATGAAAGTGGATTTTTGCCAGAAGAAAGGGACTGGATGAGTCGGTTCTTGGAGTTGGGTTTTATTGATACGTTTAGATTTCTTCAACCTGATCAAAAAAAT
>DAIRER010000089.1:0-7205 GCA_036795495.1 Pseudobdellovibrionaceae bacterium
GCTCATGCAAAAAAGACTGCCCAATACTTCCGCTTTAGTTTTAGACGGGGTGGATGGAGAATCTCTTTTGATGAATTTAGATATTCATGGTATTGCCGTGAGTACTGGGGCCGCATGTAGCAGTGGAAATCCAGAACCCAGTCCCGTACTTTTAGCCATGGGATTAAGTCGAAAAGAAGCTCAGTCCAGCCTGAGGGTCAGTTTTGGCTGGGGGACAACTTGCGAAGATGTAGATCATTTCATTGATGTTTTGGTCCCCATTGTGGAACGGTTAAGGTCTTTGTCAAAGTGATAGATGAAATTGAATGTAGAGATGAAATTGAATATGGAAAATAAAAATATAAACGAAAAAAACAAAAGGGTCCTTGTCGCCATGAGTGGGGGCGTGGATAGTTCTGTGGCTGCTGCTTTGTTAAAAGATCAAGGCTATGAAGTCATTGGCGCTACAATGCAGGTTTGGGATTATTCTCAGTGTGAAGTGGAAGAGGGCACGGGGACCTGCTGCTCCAGTTTAGATGTGGACGATGCTCGTGCAGTAGCCAATCAATTGGATATTCCTTTTTTTGTTCTTAATTGCGAAGAACAATTTAAAATTTCAGTCATTAATCCTTTTATTAATGATTATCTTCAAGGAAAAACTCCCGTCCCCTGTGTGAACTGTAATACCTATTTAAAATTTGATCACTTGATTCAAAAGATGAAAGAGTTGGATTGTCAGTACTTGGCCACGGGACACTATGCTCAAATCATTCAGTTGCCCAATGGAGAGTCGGCAATTCAAACCTCAAGTGACGATTGGAAAGATCAGACGTATTTTTTATTTACAATTGATCCCAAAATTATTCCTCATTTGATTTTTCCCGTCGGTGGATACACGAAGCCCGAAGTTAGAAAAATTGCTGAAAGCAAAAACATTCAAACCGCTCGAAAAAAAGATTCGACGGGGATTTGTTTTTTAGGTAACCAAAGTTATCAGGATTTTATCCAACAGCATGCTACGCCTGAACAATTGGCACATAAAAATGGATCGATCCGAGAATACCCTTCAGGTCAAATTTTAGGAAGTCATCGTGGAATTCATGAGTTTACCTATGGGCAATCCAAAGGCCTCGGGCTGACCCATCACGAGAAATTGTTTGTGATTAAAACAGATTTAGAGACTCAAACCGTATGGGTCGGGCCTGAAAATTATTTATATAAAAAAGAGATGGTGATTCGAGATCCCCATTGGTTGACCACTGTAAAAAGTGGTGAAGAATTAAGGGTCAAAATCAGATTACAGCATCAAAGTGCAAAGGCTCGAATTGAAAAATTGAATGAGCGAGATTTTAAAATTGAATTTGAAGAACCTCAGCGAGCCATTACACCAGGACAGGCCGCCGTCTTTTATCGTGACCAACAACTTTTAGGGGGCGGATGGATCCTTTAATTTATACTTTTGGATGTAAGGTGAATTCCTATGACAGTGGGCTGATTGAAAAATGGCTCAAGGGAGATAGTTTTGGTGTTGATCCAAAGAATATTCATATTCTCAATACCTGTGCCGTGACTCAATCGGCAACTCAAGAGGCGGTTCGGGCGATTCGAAAAATTAAAGCAAAAAATCCTTTGGCCACTGTCGTTGTTACGGGGTGTGCGGCTCAGGTAGATACAAAGTATTTTGAAAAGTTACCAGGGGCTGATTTGGTGGTGGCAAATTCTCATAAGTCTCAGTTGGGTGAGATATTGCGAAATTATTTTAAAGGGACCCTTAAAGAGAAAGTGATTAAATCAAATATTTTTAAAAAAGAAGATTTAGAAATCGGAGGAGGAGAAAATTCTCGTCTCACACGATCTTTTTTAAAAATCCAAGATGGGTGCAATAGTTTTTGTTCGTATTGCATCATTCCCTATGCCCGAGGAAAAAGTCGAAGTGTTCCCGTGGCTCAATTGATTGAGCGCATTCAAGAGTTATCCTCTCAAGGCACTCGAGAGATTGTTCTTACAGGCATTCATATTGGAGACTATCAAGATGATAAATTAAGTGGATTGGATCAAAACTCAAAAAATCCGTCAAATTATCAATTAGCCTCGTTGATGAGTGAAATTCTAAAAAACACTTCAAAAGTTCGTTTTCGTTTGAGCAGTCTTGAACCCCTTGAGGTGGATGAGGCTCTTTTAGAAGTTTTTCAGGATTCTCGCCTTTGTCCCCATTTTCATATGAGCATTCAGAGTGCCGAAAGTGGTGTTTTGAAAAGCATGAAACGCAATTACGGAAAAAAAGAAGTTCAAGATAGTTTATCAAGAATTGAAAAAATGTTGCCACAGTCTTTTGTTGGAATGGACGTGATTGTGGGTTTTCCGACCGAATCGAATTCCAATTTTCAAGAAACCTATGCGACATTAAAAGATTTATTTTGGACTAAAATTCATGTGTTTCCCTACAGTGAACGAGAGGGGACTCGCGCCACAATTCTAGAAAACCTTGTAAACCCAAGCGAGAAGTCACAAAGAGCGGCCGTCTTACGTGAACTCAGTTCTCAAAGATATGAAAGGCAAGCACGAAATCAAATTGGAAAGGTGAAATCAGCGCTGGTTCTTAATAAAAAAGGACGAGGCTCGGATGCCTTAAGTGAAGATTATTGGCCCATCCAAATTGAGGGAGCCGAAGATTTTATTGATCATTGGAAAGGGGAAATTGTTCCCGTAAAAATTAAAAGCTATAATCCGCAAGTTGGAACTTTAGGTGAAGGTGTTTTAGTGGGTACGTTATCGGTATGATTCATTTTAAAATAAAATACAAATTTATAAATGAAGACCTTCTCCGGCAGGCCTTAACACATAAAAGTTATACGCAAAATCAAAAGGATTCTGATTTTCATAATGAACGTTTGGAGTTTTTAGGTGATGCGGTTGTTGATTTGATTTGTGGTGAGTTTTTATTTTTAAAATTTCCAACTGAAAATGAGGGTTTTTTATCAAAAAAACGAGCCATGTTGGTTAATGAAGAGGTTTTAGCTCAATTCGCCTTAGATCTGGATTTGCAAAATTATATTTTTTTAGGCAAAGGGGAGCTTAAAACAGGTGGAGGCTTGCGAAAACGTTTATTGGCATCTACATTTGAGGCCCTTGTTGGAGCTATCTATTTGGATGCTGGATATCAGACGATTAAAGATATTTTGATGAATATTTTTAATGAGTTTTTATTAAATCCAAAAAACAAAGTGTTTGAAAATGAGGATTATAAATCACAATTTCAAGAACTGATTCAGCAAAAATATAAAAAAACACCTACCTATAAGGTTTTTGAAGAAGAGGGCCCCTCTCATGATCGACTTTTTAGTGTGGCCGTCTATGTAGAGGGTGAAAAATTAGCAAAAGGCTTTGGGAAAACCAAAAAAAAAGCAGAGCAAAATGCGGCTCAAATGGCCCTCAATGAAATTCAAATGAGAGAAAAACAAGAAAAAGAAAAACATGAAGAAGGAGAATCGTAAAATGTATCATGCAGGAACCGTTGGAATTATAGGTTTTCCGAATGTGGGCAAAAGCACACTGATTAATTTTTTAATCGGCGAAAAAATATCTATTGTATCTGAAAAGCCTCAAACAACCCGAAGACGAATCATTGGTATTGCTTCTGAACCAGAGTTTCAAATCGTATTTTATGATGCCCCAGGGATTGTAAAATCAGAAACAGGAATTAATTCTTATTTAGGACTTGAAGTTGAAGATATTTTAATTATGAGTGATGTCAATATTGTGACTGTCAGTTTGGATTTAGAGTCTTTTGAATTGGTGGAAGAAACGATAGCGAAGGCTAAAAAATCTAAAAAACCTTGGTTGATTATTGCGAATAAGGCCGATTTAACAGAGTATGAAAATCGATTGGACAAAATTCGAGCACGAGCAAAAGAAGAAGGTGTTCCATTTCTGAGTGTTTCATTAAAAGAGGCTCAGAAGAAAAACAAAAAAGAAACTCGTTTAGAGATTTTGAATGCCATTGCCGCACTTTTGCCTGAGTCTCCTGAACCATTGTTTGATCCGGCTCAGTTTACTTTAGAGACCGAGCGTTCTATGGTTGCAGAAATCATCCGTGAAAAATGTTTTGAACTTTTAAAACACGAAATTCCCTATCAAATGGCTGTGCGGGTTGTGCAATTTGATGAAACGAAAAAAATTCCTCATATTTATGCTGAAATTTTAGTGGGTAAAGACAACCACAAGTCTATTGTGATTGGTAAAGCTGCTGAAATGCTTAAGCAGATTGGAATGAAAGCAAGAAAAGATATTGAAAAATTATTAGGTTCCGCGGTGTACTTAGAACTAAAAGTTGTCCATAAAGCAGACTGGTATGAAAATCCACGTTTGATGAAAGAGTTGGGTTATGAAACAAATAAAACCTCTAGATGATATTGCTAAGGTCGCCATTGTGGGGCGACCCAATGTGGGTAAATCCACCTTGTTTAATGTGTTAACCGGGACTCGTAAATCCGTTGTTAAGAATCAACCGGGAGTCACTCGTGATATTATAATTGAGCCCGTAGAAATTTGGGGGAAATCCTTTGATTTGATCGATACCGGAGGAATTACTGACGCTGTCGATGTGTTTTCTAAGCTTATTAAAGAACAAGTTGGTGAATTTTTATACACGGTGGATTTAGTTTTAATTGTTATGGATGGAAAATCAGGACTCATGCCCCATGATCGGGACTTGATTAAAATGGTGAATCAGACAGGTAAGCCCTATGTGATTATTCTGAATAAAATTGATCGAGTTCAAGATGAGCAAATGTCTAAAACTGATTTTTATGAATTCGGTTCAGATCTTATTGCTGCGGCCTTTGAACAGCGTCGTGGCATTGCTGAAATTTTAGAGTGGATTACAAATCGTTTGCCTGATGCTCATCAAGTTATAGACAAAGGGATGACTCTCAGTTTTGTAGGAAAGCCCAATGTTGGAAAAAGTTCTTTATGCAATCGACTTTTAGGATCCCCTCGAATGTTGGTCTCTGATATTGCTGGAACCACTGTAGACTCTGTAGACACACCTTTTACATTTAACGGAAAACAATACACCTTGATTGATACGGCAGGATTAAGAAGATCCGCTCGAAGAGAAGAAGATATCGAAATCATTTCGGCGTTCAAGTCTCAAGAATCAATTCGTAAATCAAATATGATTTTGTTGGTGATCGATTGTGAACAAGGACCAACAGATCAGGATGCAAAAATATTAGAATCCATTTTAGATCAACATAAGGCCGTTCTAGTTGTTGCGAATAAGGCCGATATAGCTAAAAAAGATCATCCCGAATTTCGAAAAGAGTTTCGAGCTAAAATTGAAAATGTTTTTCACTTTTTTCCGGATGTCCGTGTTGTCTTTACAAGTGCAAAAACGGGCGTGGGTATAGAAGACATGCTGGACGAAGTTGAAAAATTAAGTGAACAAATTCATTTTAAAATTTCGACCTCTCAGCTCAATGACTTTTTCTTTGAAGTCATTCGTCAAGCGCCAGCTCCTGTTTACGCTACAAAAAACGTGAAGTTTTATTATTTAACTCAGACTAAGCAGTACCCTCCAGCTTTTATTGCTTTTGCCAACCATCCGGATGGAGTCACTCCTGCTTATCGAAGATTTTTAATTAATAAAATTAAAGAAAAATGGAATTTATATGGACTTCCTATTCGCATTTTTTGCATGAAATCTCGCAGTAAATCGGGAGAATCTTAACATGGCCGTAACCCCAAGGTCTTCTTGGCAAACGCGATTGGGTTTTTACTTGGTTGCCGTGGGTTCCGCCAGTGGTCTTGGAAATTTATGGCGTTTCCCCTATGTTGTTGGCGAAAATGGGGGAGGTGCCTTTATCCTAATTTATACTTTCTTAGCCTTGACGTTAGGCTCATCGTTAGTCATTGCAGAATTGATATTAGGAAAAAGTGAAAAAAGTGGGATCATTAAAGTCACGCAAATGTTAAGCCAGAGTGCCGGAAGATGGTCCCTGTGGCTGGGGCGTGCTTCTGTGGCAATGAGTTTGATTGTTCTTTCCTATTATTCAGTCATCAGTGGTTGGGTCTTGTATTTTTTAACTCAGTTTTCGGTCAGTTTTTTTTCAGCCAGTGAGTTAAATTTAAACTCGACACATGCTCTATTTGAAAATGGATGGTTACAATTTCTTTTATCCAGCGCCCATGTTTTAGTTTTGATTGTCGTGGTTTCTAAAGAACTGCATGAAGGTATTGAAAAGTGGCTACATTATATTGTCCCCATTTTTGGTGTTCTGGTTTTGTTTTTACTTTATCACTCCTTTAACCTATCGATGCAGTCGACTGTTCTAAGATTTATATTCTATCCTGATTTTTCAAAACTGAATGCCTCTTCTTTATTGCAAGCCGTTGGGCAAGTTCTATTCACTTTATCGATTGGCTTTGGAACTTTGGTGACCTATGGAAGTTATATGCGTGAGGACTCATCAGTGCCTGTAGCTGGATTTCGTGTGGTTTTAATTGATACCGTAGTTTCTTTAATGTCGGTCCTGATTATTTATCCCATTGCTTTTCAAGCTTCTCAGACTTCAACTTCAGACCCCGCTTTGATGTTTCAAGTTTTACCTCGGTTTTTTAACTCTTTTTCTGGAGGTTCTCTTTTTGGTTTAGTTTTTTTTCTATGTCTTTACTTTGCGGCACTGAATGCCTCTATTGGTTTACTTGAGGTTGTTGTCTCTAATCTTAAGGATTTTACACGACATTTGGGCCGAATGAGAGCTTCATGGTTTAGTGGTATTGTTCTTTTGATTTTAACATTAATTCCTACATTGTGGGGGGCTGTTTTTAAAACGGTAAGCCCCGATGAAAAAAGCATTATAGTTCATTTGGATGGAGTGCTTGTGAACTGGATTTTACCTATGATTGCCTTAGGGATTTCCCTCGCCTTTATTAAGGGTTTTGCAAATGCTAAAAAAGAAAAGTACTTTATTAACACAGAGATTTCATCTAGCCCAAAAATGTTCACTCATTGGGTCTTTGTTCTTAAATGGCTTATTCCTTTGATTATCTCTTTCGCTATGGGGCTCTATATTTGGGGATCGATATACTCAACGCATCAATTGTAATTGTTTTTTTACGTAAAGTTTACCTGTGTAATTCAATGCGCGTGAAAAATTCTCCGCTGTCCATAGCGGATAGGAAGAATAATGCCCCTAAACCGAGCCTATTCAAAGTATTCTATC
>DAIRER010000553.1:0-1425 GCA_036795495.1 Pseudobdellovibrionaceae bacterium
TTGTTGAATAAAATCGTATTCTTCTTGGCAGAAATCTCTAATTCCCACCTGAACTAAGGACTGGGGAGCATTATAGAGATTCATAACATTATACATAATCGAAGCATGTGATTGAGTAAATCCTTGGTAGGATTTTCTTAAGTCTGCGTGAGCATCAATATGTAAAACACTATATTTTGGAAAAAATTCACTGACAGCTTTTATGGCTCCCAAGGGAGTGGAGTGATCTCCACCGATCAATCCTAGAACTTTCTTTTGGGCTACAATTTTTTTGCTTTCATTGTAAACCCATTCTGTCATTTGATCACAGGCTAAGTTTACTTCAGAAACTAAAGAATTAATCTTATTTTGATCGTCGCTTAATTCTGTACGGAGCCGAATCACTTCTTGGGCTTTTGGTTTATTTTCAAAATTTAATTTTTCAATTTCCTTAGAAGATTCTTTAAGAAAATAACCCATTTCATAGGCATTACCCAACTCAAGATCAAAGAGGTCAATTTGAACGCTGGCCTCTCGTATAAGTGTGGGTCCATGGCTTGCACCAGCTCCATAAGAGGTTGTGACCTCCCAAGGGACAGGAAGCAGAATCACTTGAGAGGTTTTCTCTTCGGCGGGTATTCCAAAGATTCCAAAATCTGCAGAAATTGTTGTTGAGGGGTCAAAATTTAAAATTTTTTGAGTTGTCGATGAATTTTCCATAGATCTTTTGAATAAATGGATTCTGAAGCGAAGTCTAGATAAAAGTCCCATTTAGTAATTTCGAAATTGTGTCGAATTCTTAGACATGAATAAGCTTTTATTATTTCTGTCAGTATTTCTTCATACAGTCACTTTGCTCGCAACTGATGCAGCTAAAAAATGTTGCATTTGTGAGACCGGCAATTACCCAAAAGAGGAAATTGGCTTTTTTTATCAAGGGTGTCGTTTTTGGTTAGATGATCAAAAAAACTGTAGCAGTCAGTGGATCGTCGAAGAAAATACAAATTATTCAGTAAAACATAAAGAAATAGGTTTAGATTGTATAAATGGGTCCTTAAAAATCGGATTCGTGGGCCATTGGTTCAATTCACAACAAACCTTAAAGTATATCGATAAAATACTTTTACCTGCGATGAAAACTTTAAATGTAGATGTCTCTGTTGAAAATACGGCCTGTTTGGCCATGGAAAATGCATCGTCCGTTCAAGAACATATTGTTAAAAGATCTCAAGAAAGCCGATGGCCCGCCGGAAAGCAGATGGTTTTTGCTGGAAATCAGGCATCGAGTGTCGGGATATGGGAAAAATTTATGGGTTCAGGGTACAATTTTACAGCAACAGCCGCCACTTTTATTTCTGAGGTCTTTTATCCAAGCTGTAAAACCTTTGAAAATAGAAATTGTTTGGTTTCTGTACAAAAAAATGAACAGGCCCACTGTCGAGATAA
>DAIRER010000090.1:0-7185 GCA_036795495.1 Pseudobdellovibrionaceae bacterium
ATCCGGTGACCCACTCTGGGATGTGAATAAATACCCCGCCCAACATAAAAAGCGCCAAGAAACCAATAGCATAAAAAGCACCATGCTCTAAAAAAATAAATTTTTGCAATGTCTTTTCACCCACAAAATACAATGTCAAACTGCGCACAAAAAAGGCTCCGATACTTAAGCCCACCATAATTGTTACAAGATTTTGTGTGATCGCAAAAGCCCCAATCACCCCATCAAAACTAAATGAGGCATCCAAAAGCTCAAGATATAAAAACATTGAAAACTGCGCTTTATGAATGTCCTTCATGGTTTGTTGACTCGCCTCTAAGTAGGCACCCACTCCATCAATGACAATAAAAAGTAATATGCCAATTAGACCGGATTTTAAAAAAGGCACTTGTTGTTCTACCATCAAAAAAGAACTCATCACTAAAAGGATAAATAGTCCCATTGCAATCTCTATAGCCTCAACTTTACCAAGTCGGGAAAAGGGTTTTTCAAACCACTTCAACCAATGCACATCTTTGTGCTCATCATAAAAAAACTTTAAGGCCACCATCAATAAAAATGCCCCACCAAAAGCAGAGATTTCAATATGACTTTGAAGCATCATTCGAGAATATTCTGCTGGGTTTTTTAAAGCCAAGATAAGGGCTGACCATGGAGACATTTTTCCAACAATGGCAACAATTGCCAAAGGAAAGAAGAGCCTCATTCCAAAAACAGCAATGACCATCCCCCAGGTTAAAAATCGATGTTGCCATTGAGGGGTCATCTTTTTTAAAACGAGCGCGTTTACAATAGCATTATCAAAGGATAATGAAATCTCTAAAATAGCTAAAACAAAGGCAATAAAAACAGCATTCAGAGCCATAGAAAATGATTTTTCCAATGCATAATCCGCAAAAAATAAAAAAACCATTGATGCAAAAAAGAAAAAGAGTGAAAAACTAAAATACTTAAAAATTAATTTCATAATAATACCTTATATACCTTATATACCTTATGTACCTTTTTTTAGATTAAAACTTTTTTTAAAAAGCGACCTGTTTCTGACTCTCGATTTTTTACAATATCTTCAGGAGTTCCTTGGACAACAATTTGTCCTCCGCCATGACCACCCTCTGGACCCAAATCCACAACATAATCCGAACATTTAATCACATCTAAATTATGCTCAATCACCATCACTGTATTGCCCTGATCCACTAGCTCCTGCAAAAGCTCAATTAATTTTTTTATATCCTCAAAATGCAAACCTGTTGTGGGTTCATCCAATATATAAAGAGTCTGACTTGTCCCTCTTTTTGAAAGCTCTTTTGAAAGCTTAACTCGCTGAGCTTCACCCCCCGAAAGTGTCGTCGAACTTTGCCCCAAGGACATATAATCTAAACCCACTCGATGAAGTGTTTCAATTTTACGATGAATATTTCTATGATTTTTAAAAAAAATAAATGCATCTTCAACGGTCATAGCTAAAACATCTGCAATAGATTTATCATTATACTTAATAGCCAAAATATCAGAACTGTAGCGCTTTCCTTGACACGTTTCACAACCTACAAAGACATCACTTAAAAAGTGCATTTCTATACGCATCTGACCATGACCGCGGCAGGCTTCGCATCGCCCCCCCTTAACATTAAAACTAAACATTCCAGGGGTATACCCGCGCAGGCGCGACTCAGGTAACGCTGCAAAAAGATCCCGAATCAAGGGAAACAATCCAACATAGGTCGCGGGAGTCGAACGAGGCGTTCGACCAATAGGTCTTTGATTGATATCAATCACCTTATCAAGAAATTCGACACCTTTAATTTCTTTATAGAATTCAGGTCGCGCATGGGCTTTATAAAAATACCGCGCTAAAATTCTATACAACGTATCAATCACCAATGTACTTTTTCCACTTCCAGAAACACCGGTCATAGAAATAAAAGTCCCCAAGGGAATTTTAAGATCCACATTTTTTAAATTGTTTCCCTGGGCCCCATTGAGCTCTAACCAATGACCATTGCCTTTTCTTCGTAAAGTTGGAATCTGAATTTTTATTTTTTTTGATAAATACTGTCCCGTTATACTCTTTGGTGAACGCATCACCTCTTCTGGAGTTCCTTGTGCTAAAATTTCACCACCTAATTTTCCAGCTCTTGGACCAAGATCCACCAAATAATCAGAAAAAAGCATCGTATCTTCATCATGCTCCACAAGGATCACTGTATTGCCACGATCTCGAAGTTCACGAATGATTTCTAACAACCGATGATGATCTCGCGGATGTAGACCGATACTGGGCTCATCCATAACATACAAAACCCCGCGTAAGGCGGACCCCACCTGACTGGCTAAACGAATGCGCTGAGATTCCCCTCCAGACAATGTGCGAGAGGTGCGACTGAGAGATAGATATCCCGTCCCCACACGGATTAAATAATCCAATCGTTCTTGAATTTGCTTTACTATTTTTTCAGAAATCAATTTTTGACGACCACTCCACTGGACTTCTTTAAACCATTTGGATAAATCTAATAAACTTAAGTCTGAAAGTTGAGCTATGTTTTTTTCAAATATTTTTACATTTAAGGCTTCAATTTTTAAACGCGCCCCAGAACAAGCCTCACAAATAGAAAGCTCCATGGCATCTTCCGACGCGTCTTCCCCTTCATCTTCTTCTGAAACTTTCTGACCTTTATATTTGTAGACCATTTTATTTAGTTTTTTTCCAGCCACATCAGAATCTGAATAATCCGCTTCTTCGATAAGGTCTTGAGTTCCTAACCCATGACAAGACAAACACGCCCCTCGAGGATTATTAAAACTAAACAACCGAGGTTCTAAATCAGGGAAACTAAATCCACACAAAGAACAAGAAGAATGCTGAGAATAGGACTTACGTTCTCCGCTGATCAACTCAATCACCATACGGCCTTGAGAAAGACTCAGAGCCCGATTGATACTTTCTCGCAAACGTCGCTCAAGATCTGTCGTCATCACCAATTGATCCACAATAAGATCGATATCATGGGATTTTGTTTTTGTTAGTTTTTTTACTTTTGTGATCTCTTCAAAAACCCCATCCACTTTCACTTTCACTATTCCCGAACGTTCCCACTTTTGAAGTTCTTTTTTGAACTCCCCTTTTTTAGCTTCAACGACAGGAGCCAAAATATAGAATTTAGTTTTTAAGGGAAGTTGCAAAACTTCACTGACAATTTGATCAAAATTAAACTGAGTGACTGGAATATGGTGAGTCGGGCATTCGGGAACACCCACCTTTGCAAATAACAATCGTAGATAATCATAAACTTCCGTAACAGTACCAACTGTCGAACGAGGATTATGTCCAACGGATTTTTGATCTATAGCAATAGCCGGAGAAAGCCCCGTAATCGCATCCACTTCAGGTTTTTTTAATTGATCCAAAAAATTTCTAGCATAGGACGAAAGTGAATCGATATACCGCCGTTGTCCTTCAGCATAAATCGTATCAAAGGCAAGACTGGATTTTCCGCTGCCACTGAGACCTGTTAGCACAGTAATTTTATTTCGAGGGATGGTGAGATTTAGATTCTTTAAGTTATGCTCTCTTGCGCCACGAATGATGATATCAATCGGTGCTGTCATGTTTTTTTCTTTCCCTCAACAAAGGCCACGGCATTGTGGGGGTGCAAACTTTCCATATGAGATACTTTTACTTTATAAGCAAAAACTAATTTTTGTTCATCTAAATATTTTTTTAATCTTCTGGCCACATCTTCGCAAAACATGAGATTTTTTCCATTCAGTTTTGCAAAGGCCTGTTCGTCCTCTCTTTTGACAGGACCCTGAACCGGAGTTTTTAATACGTCTTCAACCGCGTCGATTAAAGTCTTCAAAATGGAAATATTTGATAGAACACCGACCTCTAACTGAAGCGTCGCACGGCTGCGCTGAGCATGGGGCGTCGCAATGACAGAACTGGAATGCCCCAACCAATCTGCAATTTCTTTTTTAGATAATGTTTCTTGTCCAAAATGATTTTCAAAATGTTCTTTTTGAAGTTGGCGAGCTAAAGAGGCCGACGCCGGGCAGGTGCTTGAATAAAGAACTTCAAAATGAAGAAAAGATCGAACTTTTTTTGTTTGAGAGTTTAAATGCATTTTAATTTTTGATTTATAATTACGAATTCCAACTTCTGAAGACTTCAATGCGTGTCGAATCAATGGATACTTAAACTCTATTTCAATTTGAGCCGAGTGACTTAAATCCTTATGGGTCTCTAAAATTTCTTCAAGAAGAACTTTTAAATCATCAAAAGTGGTTATATTTTTTTGCAAGGCGCTTTGAACTAATAAATACAATCGGGACATATGGATTCCCCGTGAGGCCTTTTTGTCAAGACTGACAAAAACATGAACAGCACAGGGAATATTCAAACCATTTAAATTCAAAAGAGCTTCAACAGACTCCATCCCCACACGATCCAGGGGTTCATAATCTTGATGTTCTTCTTTCATTGGATCTGGTAAATTTAATTTCAACCTATACACCTTCTGAGTTTGTAGTGGACTTGTTTTTGAGTGCAAAGTATATTGAAAAGCATTGTGAAAAACAAACTTATTTTAGCCAGCACATCGCCCTATCGTAAAATCCTTTTATCCCGACTGGGAATTCCTTTTGTGACAGCAAAACCCCAATGTGATGAAGAACTCCTGAAATCACAATTTCAAGGCACACCCCAAGAGTTATCTGAATTTCTATCTTTAGAAAAAGCAAAAAGCATTTCATCTGAACCAGGAGCCTGCGTGATTGGGGGCGATCAAATCTTGCTATTTAAAGGTGAAATCCTTGGAAAACCTCAAAATCATGAAAAAGCGTTTGAAATGCTGTCGCAACTGCAGGGCCATCAACACACCTTATTGACTTCTATGGCCATTTTACCATTTGATAAACCTCCCGTCCTTGTAAGTCACAAAACCCAACTCTCTATGAAAAAGCTCACACAAGAGCAAATTGAGAATTACTTAAAATTGGATCTGCCTTATGACTGTGCCGGAAGTTATAAAATTGAAAAACATGGAATTGGACTTTTTAATCAAATTATAACCGACGATTTTACGGGTATAGAGGGCCTTCCTCTTTTACAACTCAGCCAAATTTTATCTAACTTAGGAATTGAGGGATTTCATTCATGAAAAATGTAAAAAAACTTTTAACAGAAGCGAAAAAAGCTCAAAAATTTTCTCATGCCCCTTATTCTAAGGCTTATATTGGCTCGGCCTTAATCACGACAAAGGATCAAATTTATTCTGGAGCTAATGTTGAAAATGCTTCTTATGGAGGTACTGTCTGCGCTGAACGCGTCGCTATATTAAAAGCCGTCAGTGAAAATAAAAATTTAAAAATAAAAGAAGTAATGGTGATCAATAATTTTGACTTGGCCTGGCCGCCCTGTGGTCTATGTCGACAGGTTATTGCCGAGTTTTGCACACCAACAACACTCGTTCATATGTCCAACAAAAAAGGAGAGGTTCAAACTCTCCCTTTTAAGGATCTATTTCCAAATGCGTTTGAAAAATCGCATCTTAAATAAACTAAAGTGACCCACACGCTGAAGTCATTCTTACTTTACCGACTTTGAGGCTTAAGTGTTGAATACTAAACGGCTCGGCTTCTGTTTTAGTTTCAGCAGTTGAGGATTTATATGACAATTGTGTTTCTATCTCATAGATCTCAGAACAACGACCATCCGCAGCACAAAGTGGAACGAGTGCCACATTATAAGAAAAACCCTTCATCAGAATACCAATCGGTTCTCCAACTTTAACTTCGGCGGGCTGACCACCAATAGATTTTGGTTTTCCATTGGCATCAATATACTCATAAGTTAAAGAGCAAGAGACCTTTTCAACAGTTCCTATTTTTTTATTCTGAACAGAGGCCACGGAATCAGCTTTTGAAGTTATTGAAAAACTCAAAACCTGAACAAGCATTGAAAGAACAAAAACGTTTAAATTTATACTTCTATTCATTTTTCCCCCAGCCGTATTGGCTTTCATGGATTTATTAGAGCTTAACAATTAAGCCTTACGCAGCATGTAATTCATTTTTAATCCAATGACAACCCTGAATATAAATATTTCTAAAATCGACATCCTCGTTCAGATAACTCATTGCATCTGTAAAGTGCAAAAACAACTGTGTAAACATTGACCCATCTCAACAGTCATGACATCTATCTCAGTCAATGGGGAATATCATAATTTTATTATTCATTTCATGTCTGATCTCAGTGACGTCATATGGCAGTTCCTTTATGGGATTATTACAGAACAGTAATAAAGGCACCCTTCAGATAAATGTCGATTCAAAAACCTATGCAGCAATTACAGATGTCAATGAAGTCCAAACACAATTGAATCGATTGCAACAGGGTGACCTTATCATTGGACAGGGAGAGCTCAGCGAAGAATACCAGTCGCTTTCTATAAAATCGATTGATTATGTCGGATTAACCCATATTTTAGGTGTTTGGTTGGGTGAAAATATAATTCTAAAATTTAAAAACTTTAATGAATTTTCACTCTATGAATTTGATTCTAAAGATACAAAAAAATACAAGTATTCCCAATGGAACTATAGTCTTTCTCCACTGGATAATAATGACTGGGCCCTCTTTTTTTCTGACAACAACAAAACTCAACTGGGCCGCCTTGAAATAAAAAACAATAATGGTTTTCTAGATATATTAGATTCAGAGACTGGGGAAATCATAAAAAGCACACCTTTACGAAAACCTACTTTACGACAATGATAGATCGCAATTGGTTTACACCGACAGACCCTCAGCTCTTTTTTAGTCGAAATGACGCTCAAGATCCACGACTTGGAGAAAATGTTGTTTCACAATTTATTAACACCGCTAATGAGTTTTGTATTTTAGGTTACCCTGACGATGAAGGAATCATAAAAAACGGAGGACGCCCAGGAGCTTCACAAGCACCTTTTGAAATCCGAAAATATTTTTATAAAATGACTCCCCATGTACAAAAACCCATAAAGCCTCAACTGTATGACCTTGGAAATTTAAATATTCAAAATATATCTCTTTTAGATCGGCACGATCGAGCCCGCCAAAGCATTCGTCAACTCAATGAAAATTCTAAAAAATGGATAAGTCTCGGCGGAGGCCATGATTATGGCTACAGTGATGCT
>DAIRER010000091.1:0-7169 GCA_036795495.1 Pseudobdellovibrionaceae bacterium
TTTCTTTTTTTGGAAGTTAATCGATTTAAAAATTCCAATTCGCCCAATTCTTTTCCCAATTCTTGGGTCAACAATGCTTCTTCGGCAAATACTTTTTCATTTAAAGCCCTGACAAGAGTCAAAAGCTCTAAAGTGTTTTGCAGTGGATCTTGTAAGGCGGACTCTATGGCCGGAGAAGAATAGGGCGTCGTTACGACAGGTCCCTCAGCAGGTATAAAACGAGCCTGTGCTGGATAATAGGGTGAAAAACCAAACACAAAAACCAATACGAAGGAGATTAGTTTTTCTATTTTTTTCACTCGTCTACCCCCTTCTGTTATGAGGCCTGAAAACTAAACATTATATCTGTGCAATGCCAAACTATTTCTTTATCTTAACAAAATCCTAAAGTTGGTATGGTTATAGACTGTTTTAGGACCTAAAGACCCTGTTAGTTTTATAACATGGGGTTTTTTCAAAGAATTTGACTAATAGAGCCTTTTTTATTAAAAACCGAGACATAGCTTAACTTTTAAGCAAATCAAAGTATCGTCAATCAGGGGGAAATCATGAAATCATTAAAGAAGTTCGTTTTTAGCAGCATTCTAGTTATGGGAATTAGTTTTACGGCAATGCATTCGAAGGCACAGTCCTTTCCTGATTTATCACCGATTGTCGATGCTACATTGGCCTGTGAACATTATAGCAATGAAAAAAATAAAGCTGAAAAACGGCCCGCTGTTACCTATGTCTTTTCGAAAAAAGAGGATGTTTTTCGTGTTTGGCAAACATCTACAGCTCAACACGAAGAAGGTTTTGAGTTAAAAGTCATCTCCGTTCGGGCGGCCCGATGCCTAGGTTGTTATCAACTCACAAGTGAGTTTGGTGAGGGAGAGTCTCGATTACAGCTTAAATTTAAAATCAGTAACATGAATGTTGAAAAACTGACCCCAAATGAACCCAGCATTACTGTTGAAATCACGGAAATGGAATCAACAGATGGCGACGAAATTGAACCACCACTTATAATTAATGACTTTACATGTTGGAATTTATCCCCAAAGAAGGCCAAGTAATTTTTAAGTGTTTTTGCCATTAAGATTTTACAATCTGCAGCAAAACTTCTACTTGTCCTTTTACGCCCAAGTGCTACAAGAAAAGACTCAAAAAATCGAAAGGAATCATATGAAAAAGATTTTTGCAACCGCAGTAACAATTTTAGTATTAACAAGTGCTTTTACTTGCTCTAAGCAAGCAGAAGAAGGCGCTCAAGAAGCAGCTCCTGCTGTAACTGAAGCTCCTGCTCAAGAGGCAGCTCCTGCTGCTGACATGGCTGCTCCTGCTGCAGAGACAGAAGCAGCTCCCGCTGCAGAGGGCACAGCCGCTCCTGAAGCTACTAAGTAGACTCAGGCTCTAGTTCTCAAAAAAAAAGACCACATCTCGTGGTCTTTTTTTTTACAATCAACCCTGTCTGGTTCTACTCACTCGACAGTCACTGATTTTGCTAAGTTTCGGGGTTGATCCACATCATGCCCCAATCTGTCGGCCAAATGAAAGGCCATAAGCTGAAGGGGAATGACCTCTAAAATAGGGCTGATCATCCAATGACATTTAGGAATTCCTAAAAACTGGTGGCTCACCTGATGAAGCTTTTCATCATCAACTGTACCAATCGAAATGATCTCACCACCTCGGGCTTTCGCCTCTTCTAAATTGCTCAATGTTTTTTCGTAGTAAGGGTCTTGAGGAGCTAAAACTAATATTGCCATTTCAGAGTCAATTAAAGCCAATGGACCATGTTTCATCTCTCCGGCCGCATAACCTTCAGCATGAAGATAGGCTAACTCTTTTAATTTTAAGGCCCCCTCCATCGCTATCGGAAAATTCACTCCACGCCCTAGATATAAAAATCCTTTAAATTTTTTTAAAAACTCAGAAGCCTCATTAAAAAATTTATCGTAAGCTAAAACGGTTTCAATTAAACTCGGCGTTTGTAAAAGCTCACGCACCAATTCTTTTTCTGTGACTGTGGGTAATACTCCTTTGATCTTCGCCAAAGAAAGTGCGAAACAATTCATGACCATCAAAGTACTCGTAAAAGCTTTTGTGCTCGCAACCCCAATTTCCGGGCCAGAATTCATATACAAATGCCCATGAGCCTCTCGATCGATCGAAGAATTTGCGACATTACAAATACTCAAAGTCACAGCACCCATCTCTTTAGCCTTACGGATGGCGGCCAATGTATCAGCTGTCTCTCCGCTTTGACTAATCGTGATAAACAAGGTGTTCTTAATCAATAAAGGATTACGATATCGAAATTCGCTGGCTACATCAATTTCCACAGGAATTTGCGCTAAGTTTTCAATTAGGTACTTTGCATAAGTCGCAGCATAAAAACTGGTCCCACAGGCGACTATAAAAATTCGCTCGGTTTTATACAGCACAGATTTTGTGGTCTTCCAATCTTCGTCCTGGTCTAACAAGGCTAGCTCAGAAACAGAAGTGGTTCCAAAGCCCACTCGACCCAGTCGAATCATCATTTCTTCTTTGTGAATATGAGGAGCCATCGCACTGGCCACAGCACGCGCCTGTTCATAAATCTCTTTAAGCATAAAGTGAGAAAAACCCTGCTTTTCAACTGTTTCTGGGTCCCAATTGAGCTCTGTCACCTTTTTAGATTTTGTCTTTCCATGAAGATCAAAAACTTCGATTTTGTTTCGACCCAATAAAGCCATTTCATCATCATCTAAATAAATAAACTTCTGTGTGTATTGCAACAAGGCTTGAACATCACTCGCTACAAAGTTTTCGCCCTCACCCAATCCCAAAACTAAAGGTGGTCCATTTTTAAAACATAAAAGATGATCCGGCTCCCCAACCCATAAGACAAGAATGGCATAAGCCCCCCTTAATTGAGCTCTCACCTTTTCAGCAGCTTGCTTTAGGTTAGGAGTGTTTTTTAACTCAAGGGATAACAAATGTGCTACCAACTCTGAATCTGTTTCGGACTGAATGGAGCACCCTTGATGAATTAAATCTTGTCTAATTTCTTGGTAATTTTCAATAATTCCATTATGGACCAACGTTACGCCGCCCACAGTATGGGGATGAGCATTGATTTCTGAAGGGGCTCCATGGGTGGCCCATCTGGTGTGCCCAATACCCATAGAACCGAATAGAGGCTCCAGGGAAAGTTTATCTTCTAAAGCCTTTAGTTTTCCAAGAGCTCGAACTCTTTGAATTTTACCATGGTCCAATACGGCAATTCCAGAGCTATCATAACCCCGATACTCGAGTCTTCGAAGACCAGAAATAATCACATCTTTTGGATTTTTCTCACCCAAATAACCAACAATTCCACACATAAATCACTCTCTAGCGCTTGCTTTTTTTATTCTTACTCTTGTTCTTGTTTCTATTCTTGTTCATTTTTTTTCTTAAGCCGTTCCGCATATCCTTCAATGACAGTTTGTTTGGCTCGAGCAATCCCCAAGGCATTCGCAGGAACATCCTTTGTTATTGTAGACCCAGAGCCAATGATCGCATCAGGACCCACACTTACCGGCGCAACAAATTGAGAGTCACTGCCAACAAACACACGATCTCCAATTTTGGTTTTATATTTCTTTTTATCAACGGCATAATTGCAGGTGATCGTTCCGCAACCAATATTTACGTCTTCACCAATTTCTGCGTCCCCCAGGTAGGTCAAATGTCCTGCCTTTGAACCTTTACCAAACTTGACCTTTTTAAACTCTACAAAATTTCCAACATGTGCCGACTCACCAATCTCTGTTTCAGGACGAAGGCGCGCATAGGGACCCACACTCGCTTTGTCGGAAATTTTTGATTTTTCAATATAAGATCCTGCTCTCACCTGAATGCTATTTCCAATTGTAGAGTCAACGACATAACATTGAGGTTCGAGAACCACAAAAGAACCAATTTTTGTAGATCCACGCAGATGCACATTGGGATAAATTACAGATCCTGATCCAATTTCTACAGTGGATTCAATGTAAGTGTGCTGAGGATCTAAAATCATCACTCCTGAATCCATAAGCTTTCGACAGTTATCAGCGTAGGCAAATTTATTCGCAAGGGCGAGTTCGCGCATACTGTTGACACCGAAAGCGATTTTTTTAGATTTTGTTTTTAAAGCTTGAACCTTTTCTTGCCCCTCAATGGCTAAAGAAATTAAATCCGTTAAGTAATACTCTTGTTTTGCGTTTTTATTTTGAATTTGAGGAAGGTACTCATTTAAAACTTTGGCTTTAACAATATAAATTCCTGTATTGATTTCCCTTACTTTTAAGGTCTCCATAGAAGCATCCTTTGCCTCTACAATTGTGACAAGATCACCATTACGACGGATAATTCGCCCAAAATCTTTTGGATTTTTAAGTTCACAACTGACAACCGCTAAATCTTGTTTTTCTTCGTTAAATGTTTTTATCAAAGCGGCGATTTCATCCCCATCAATTAATGGATGGTCGCCATTTATAATTAAAATATCACCCTCTATAGATTCAGGTTGTGCGGCACGAACGGCATCGGCAGTTCCATTTTGCGAGGATTGAACGTAAACACCCACTCCCAAGGGTTCGATCACTTGCTTAACTAAGTTTTGAGCATAGCCTACAACAACTCGGCTTTCAGTGACTCCAGCCTTTTTTAAATTTTTAAGAATCCGGATAATCATCGGCTCACCCGCAACAGGATGTAATACCTTAGGCAAAGGAGACTTCATTCGTGTCCCGCGACCCGCGGCTAAAATAATAGCAGTTAATTGCTGCATGGCTTATTCCTTTCCAATCTTGTAGGCATAGGCTATGGAATATATATGAATCAAAAAATAGAGCACAAGGCCCGCCGGGCCATATCGAACCAGCCCCGCCGGGCCATATCGAACCAGCCCCGCCGGGCCATATTACACCAAGACCGCTGGGCCCAATCTCACCAACTAAGACCCATTGAAATGTATCAAAGTCTTGATCCCCAAGTTCGCCCTTTTTTATTTATTGGAGGCGTCCATGGGGATGAGCCTGAAGGTGTAGAACTGGCACAGAAATTTTTAAAATGGCTTTTAGAACAAGAAAATCTAGGTCAATCACTGCACCCCTGGATTCTTATTCCTTGCTTAAATGTCGACGGTTATGCTGAAAATAATCGACTCAATGGAGCCGGTGTCGACTTGAATCGCAACTTTCCAAGTTCAGACTGGTCACCCATTGCGGCGAAAGAACGGTATCAACCTGGAAAATCCCCCGCCTCGGAGCCCGAGGTCAAGGCCGTTGTCGATTTAATTCATCAAACAAATCCTTCACTGATTGTTCATTTTCATTCTTGGCATCCCTGTATTGTTTATACAGGTCAACTTGGAGCTACGGCCGCCACATTTCTTGCCGAACGGTCGCCCTATGAGGCCAAGGAAGATATTGGCTATCCTACCCCTGGAAGCCTCGGTCAATACGGTTGGCTAAATCATCAAACGCCTGTTATTTGTATTGAAGAGCAAAGTGATTGTCCTCTTGAAGAGGTCTGGGGACACTTCAATAAGGCATTACCAGAACTAATGACAAAGTTTACTCAAGATATCAAAGCCATCGCCATAGATTTGGACGATACGCTTTTAGACACCACAAACTTAATTGTCCCTGGAGCAGCTCAAAAAGCCTGTGAAGTTTTACTTTCAAACTTAACTAGCGATAACAAGGATCCTCGACTTGCTGAGGCCCTCAAGATGAGGTCCCAATTGGCGAACGGCAATTCACATAAGGATATCTTTAGGAAAATAGCTAAACATTTTAATATTTTAGACACGTCCCTTATTGAAAAGGCCATCCATCATTTTTATTGCCCTGAAATTCCAGAAAATTTGCCTCTCATCGAAGGGGCAGAAAAGAATTTAAAGGCTCTAAAAGAAAAATATGATCTCTATATTGTCACCAGTGGGGATCTGAAAACGCAAAGAAAGAAAATCCAATCCCTTGGTATTGAATCCTACTTTAAAGGACTTATGATTTGTGACTCCTTAAAAGGTGAAACCAAAAAATTGACCTTTGAAAAAATCATAGAAGAAAACAAAATTAAACCTTGGCAAATGCTGAGTATTGGAAATCGACTTTCCTCGGAAATTAGAGAGGCTAAAAGGTGTGGCGCACACACCTGTCACTTCATTTATGGTGAACATGCTACAGAAACTCCCATTCTTCCTGAAGATCGACCGGACTTTACTATTTCTTCACATTCTGATCTAATTTCAACATGCAAGCTCTAACCGCTCCAAAAACAGAAAATAAAAAATTTTTATTTTTATTAATTGGCCCCTGGGATAAAAGATTTGAAGATCTCGGAGCCCTCATTTATCGGGATATTGATCGAGCTATATTAGACTTAGATCATGTCTCTTTTTATGTCCTGGCTCTCTCTGTGACAAATCTGCTGAGTCGGTCATTTCCAAGTTTTTATGAAACACTTCAAAAAAAACAAAATAAAATAAAAACTGTACTTATTCTACCAAAAGATTTTGATTTACAAAAATCCATTTCACTACTCCAAAAATACCCATTTCATGGTGTTATTGAGAGTCAAAACGACCCTGAAGTTGAATCTGTTTTAATGTCCACTCTTGAGCTGGCTCGCACAGAAGAGCAGAAAGACATGTTTACAAAACTTGCATCCGACGAATCAGAAAGTCTTAAAAAGTTTTCTGAAGAACTTGAACTAAGGGTTGAAAAAAGAACAAAATTTTTAACTGAAGCTCGGCGTAAATCATTTTTAAGTAATTTAAAAAATGAGGCCTTTAAAAAGGTTTTAACTTTTATTCACGAAGCTACAGACGCAGAAAGCCTAGAAATAAGACTGAATAATGTTCTTTTAAATGTCGTAGAGGTCGCTTGGATTAAAATATGCACTGCTAAAGAAGAAATTGAATTTGAAGACAAATTAAAAAAAGAATTCAACTATCAGTATCTTAAAATTCCACTTTATGAGGACGACGTAAAATCCATTGGTTCGTTGTTTTTCATGAGACAAGAAAATTTTAAATTTTCTAAAGAAGACCACGAGTTCCTAAATAAAATTGCTGAATTCGTTGCCCTGGCCTTAGGTAAAATAAAAAAACTACAAGAACTCGGCGCTGCAAAAGAAATTTGGCAAAGTACATTTCAAGCCATCTCAGAACC
>DAIRER010000554.1:0-1416 GCA_036795495.1 Pseudobdellovibrionaceae bacterium
AGTCCCTCAATGGAACTTTATTTAAATCCAACTCAAGACCCACATCCCCTTTGGCTGCCATTTCAAAACTCGAAGAGGTCAATCCAGCGGCCCCCATATCTTGCATAGCCACAACCAGGTTTTCTTTTAAAACCTCAAGACACGATTCAATCAAAAGTTTTTCATAAAATGGATCACCCATTTGAACATTTGGTTTTTTAGCTTCCGTATTTTCACCAAAAGATTCACTGGCCATACTGGCTCCGTGGACGCCATCTTTTCCTGTTTTTGCTCCCACATAAACAACCCAGTTCCCAACACCCTGAGCTGCGGAAAAGGCAATATTCATTCCCTCTTGGATTAACCCTACAGCCATCGCATTCACTAAAATGTTTTCGTTGTAACGTTCATGAGATTCTGTAAAACCTGTACAGGTCGGCACACCCACGCAATTTCCATAACCAGAAATTCCGTGAACAACACCTTTCATCAATTGCTTCATGCGCGGCGCTGTGGGCTCTCCAAAACAAAGATAATCCGCAAGCATTATAGGACGAGCCCCCATCGTAAAAATATCTCTAAGAATTCCACCCACCCCTGTCGCGGCTCCTTGAAATGGCTCAATAAAGCTAGGATGATTATGACTTTCCATCTTAAAGGCCACCATTTCACCTTGACCTAAATCTATAATCCCTGCGTTTTCTCCTTCAATGGATTTTACGCGCGGATGTGGATAGGCGAATTTTCTAAGGTGAACTTTAGAACTTTTATAGGAGCAATGTTCACTCCAAAGTGCTGAAAAAATAGCCCATTCGACACCCCGAGGTTCACGCTTTAAAAGGGTTTGAATACGCTCATACTCAGAAGGACTGATGCGATAATGTTTTAATTTTTTTTCTAGTTCACTCACAGTAAAAACTCCAAACCATCTTTTCCGCCCATCCATTCAAAAAGAGCCCGCTCAGGGTGAGGCATTAGGGCGGCTACATTTTTAGTTTCATTCATAACCCCTGCAATGCTATCCAGACTTCCATTGATATCTTCTTCATAGGTCCACCAAACCTGTTGGTTATCCCAAAGTTTTTTGAGTGTGTTTTCTGGTGCAAAAAAGCGCCCTTCCCCGTGAGCCACTGGTAAGTTGATTATTGAGGGTGTGGGTTTAGCAAAAAATGAAGTGTTATTTACTTTGTTCAATTCAACCCAGCGGTCTATAAAATTTAAATCACGATTTCTTAAAAGAGCTCCCTCTAATAAACCAGACTCTGTTAAAATCTGAAAACCATTACAAATCCCCAAAACACCTTTTCCATATTTTGCTAAAGACCGAACCGAATTCATCACAGGAGTTCTGGCGGCTAAAGCCCCAGTCCGTAAATAATCACCATAGGAAAAACCACCAGGTAAAATAACCATGTCGACGGATTGAATTTCAAAGTG
>DAIRER010000092.1:0-7099 GCA_036795495.1 Pseudobdellovibrionaceae bacterium
ACAAGAGGAGCTCTGGATCGAAGTAATGGAACAGCCTGTCGTTGCATGTTTGAACCCATCAAGGCGCGGTTCGCATCATCATGCTCCAAGAACGGAATTAGAGAAGCAGCAATTGAAACCAATTGAGAAGGAGAAACGTCCATTAATGAAACTTTTTCTTTATCTACGATTTCGTACTCACCATCTCTTCGGCAAGTTACGTTTTCCGTCTCGATTTTTTTAATTGCAGAGTCTCTGTTCGCTTGAGCAATATAATGTCCGGTCTCTTCTAATGCTGACATATAAGTAATTTCAGAAGAAACATCACCTTCGGTCACTTTTCTATAAGGGGTCTCAATAAATCCATAATTATTGATTCGTGCATAAGTTGCTAACGAGGCAATCAAACCAATATTTGGTCCCTCTGGAGTTTCAATAGGACAAATTCGACCATAATGCGTAGGATGCACGTCACGAACTTCAAATCCCGCTCGATCTCGAGTTAAACCGCCAGGTCCTAGAGCCGACAATCTTCTTTTATGAGTAATTTCAGATAGAGGATTTGTTTGATCCATAAACTGAGAAAGCTGAGAAGAACCAAAGAATTCTTTTACAATTGCATTTACAGGTTTAGCATTGACTAAATCATGAGGCATCATTGTCTCAACATCTTGTAAAGACATTCTTTCACGAATAGCGCGCTCCATACGCACTAAACCAATACGGTATTGATTTTCTAATAATTCACCCACGGATCGCACACGACGATTTCCAAGATGATCGATATCATCTATCACACCACGACCATTTTTAAGTTCCACTAAAACTTTAATTGTGGACATAATATCTTTATGAGTAAGAACTCTAAACTCAGGAGGACATTCTTCCATAGGAATAGAAAACTTATGATTGATTTTAATACGTCCAACTTCTGATAAATCATAAGTTTCAGGATCAAAAAACATTCTATTGAAAAATTGAGTGGAGGCCTCAACCGTTGGTGGTTCGCCAGGTCTCATTCTTTTGTAGATTTCAACTAAAGCTTCTTCTTTGTTTGAAACTTTATCAACAAGTAACGTATTTCTTAAAAATGGACCTACAGTCAGTCCATCGAAAAATATCAAGAAAAATTCTGTAATTCCTAAACTTAATGCTTTTCTTAGAATAGGAGTCGTTAACTCGGAATTGGCATCGGCAATGATTTCTCCCGTACTTTCATCAATAAGGGGTTTTGCCAAAACTTTACCGTCAAGGTCTGTTTCCTGAACTTCAATTTCAGTCAGATTAATATCTTTAATTTTTTTAACGACAGCACGAGTGATTCTTCGACCTGCTTTTACTAGAACCTCATTTGTTTGAGGATCAATGATGTCTGCAATGGCTCGCTGTCCAGACATTCTTTCGATATCTAATTTACGAAACAATTTTCCCTTTTCAAAATGCAAACGATCTAAATCATAATAATATTCTAGTAGATCTTCTGTACTGTATCCCAACGCCTTAAGAAGAATGGTCACTGGAAATTTACGACGACGATCGATACGTACATGTATTAAATCTTTTTGGTCAAATTCAAAATCCAACCAAGAACCTCTGTAAGGGATCACTCGAGCTGAATAAATGAGCTTTCCAGCAGCGTTATTTTTTCCACCATCATGGTCAAAGAAAACACCTGGAGAACGATGCAATTGAGAAACCACAACACGCTCTGTACCATTGATAATGAAAGATCCATTAGATGTCATTAAAGGGATTTCACCCAAGTAAACTTCTTGTTCTTTCACATCACGAATACTTCGTGCTTCTGTGACCTCATCAACGTCAAAAACAATCAAACGTAATGTTACTTTAATAGGGGCCGCAAAGGTCATACCTCTTTGCCGACACTCTTCCACATCATATTTTGCAGGTTCTAGAGTGTAGTTTACAAATTCAAGACTTGAAGTGTTGTTAAAATCAGAAATTGGAAATACAGATTTAAAAACTCCGTTAAGTCCATTTTCTTCTCGACGATCTGGATCCATATCTCTTTGAAGAAAGGCCTCATAGGACCGTTTTTGAAGTTCAATCAGATTTGGAATATCAATAACCTGATTATTTTTAGCAAATGATTTTCTGATCCGTATATTCGACGCGGTAATGGGGGTGCGCTCCATTTAATCTCCTATAAATTTTAATCTTCTCTGGATCTTGAATTTGTAAACAAACTCATTCAAGGGGAGACAGTCTCCCCTTGAATAAAAAACTACTCAAAGAGTTATTTAACTTGAGCTTTTGCTCCAGCTTTTTCTAATGTCTCTTTAATTTTTGCAGCTTCATCTTTAGTTACGCCTTCTTTAACTGTTTTTCCACCAGCTTCAACAAGGGCTTTTGCTTCAGCTAAGCCTAAACCAGTGATTGTTCGAACTTCTTTAATCACATTGATTTTGTTAGCACCAGCGTCCACAAGAACAACATCAAAAGCAGTTTTTTCTTCTACAGGTGCAGCAGCAGCTCCACCAGCAGCAGCTACAGCCACAGGTGCAGCAGCAGAAACTCCCCATTTGTCTTCTAACATTTTTACTAGCTCAGCAATTTCCAATACAGTTTTTGCTGATAATTCGTCGATCAATTGTTCATTCGTTAATGCCATTTTTAATTCCTCCGATTATTATATAATCTTTAATTTTTAATTTAATATATTACTGTTGCGTATCTGCTTTAGCTTTAAGAACTCGCGCCAAGCTACTTGGAACTTCGTTTAATGTTCTTACAAGTTGAGTTGCTGGAGCTAAAAACACAGCTAATAGCTGAGCTCTTAGTTGGTCTTTACCAGGAAGAGTTGCTAAGAACTGAATCTTCGCCTCATCCATGGGTTTACCATCCATAACACCTGTTTTCAGCTGTAGCATTTCTACGTCTTTAGAAAAATTAGACAACGTTTTTGCTGTTGCCGTAACATCTCCAAATGCAAACACTATCGCATTTGTTCCCAAAAAAGACTTTGATAAAGCTGATTCCATTTCTGGATACTTCATCAAGGCTCGTTTTGCTAACGTATTGCGAACAACTTTCATTTCGGCTTCAATTGGAAAAAGTTTTTTACGCAGATCAGTAACCTGCTCAACCTTCATTCCCTTAAAGTCTACGATGAAAGCTGCCTTTGATTTTGAAAACTTATCAACAATAGAACCAATTTGTTGTTCTTTGTCTGTTCGTGTAATCATTAGGCATACCTCCTTTCATTAGATTTTGTGCGATTCAGAAGGCTTTTGCCCCGTCTCGGTAGGCATCCCTTTTGGGGAAGATTAAAGTCTTTCAACGACCTACTGTCTCTGACCGCAAAATAAGTTATACTATTCTTCGCTCTGTTGAGCGGCGCTCACATCTATTTTAATTCCTGGACCCATTGTAGAGGCGACAGAAATGGACTGAATGTAAATCCCCTTGGATGTCGCAGGCTTTGCTTTAACAATCGCTTCCATAAAAGCTTTAAAATTGTCTTGCAACTTTTGTCCACCCATAGATTTTTTTCCAACCCCAGCATGAACAATACCTGCTTTATCAATTCTGAAATCAAGTTTACCTTTTTTTTCAGAAGTGACAGCGTCTGCTACGTTCATGGTAACTGTTCCAATTTTAGGATTAGGCATAAGCCCTCTTGGTCCCAAAATCTTAGCCACCTTAGAAACTGTAGCCATCATATCTGGTGTTGCAATACATTTATCAAATTCAAGCCATCCACCCAAAATCTTTTGAACCAAATCATCGGAGCCAACAAAATCAGCTCCCGCATTTTTGGCTTCATTTTCCTTTGGACCTTTTGCAAAAACCAATACACGCACATTTTTACCCAAACCGTGCGGAAGAGCCACGGCTCCTCGAACGTTTTGATCGGATTGTTTTGCGTCTACACCTAATCGAACGGCCACATCAATATTTTCATCAAATTTTGCTGGAGCTGTCTCAATCGCCAAATTAAAAGCCTCTGCCAAAGAATATTTCTTTGTAGTATCAACTTTTTTAGCTACTAAATTATACTTTTTTCCTGCCATACCAATCTCCTAATCCATAACTTCTAAGCCCATACTGCGAGCTGTCCCAATGACTTGAGATGCTGCAGATTGAACTTTCATACAGTTCAAATCTGGGATTTTGGTTTCAGCGATTTTATTCACATCAGCCATTTTGACTTTGCCCACTTTATCTTTTTGAGGTTGCTTAGAACCTGACTCGATCTTTGCTGCTTTCTTTAGTAAAGAAGATACCGGTGGCGTCTTAGTGATGAAAGTAAACGATCTATCCTGATAAACGGTGATAATGATCGGAACTATGGAATCACCCATAGGTTGCGTCCGCGCATTAAACTGCTTACAGAACTCCATGATGTTTACCCCATGCTGCCCGAGCGCCGGTCCAACGGGAGGAGCTGGATTTGCTTTCCCTGCCGGTATCTGTAGCTTGATCATTCCTGTTATTTTCTTTGCCATGACCCACTCCTACAAATGAGGTTAATGTTAATTTCACTGACAAGCTTGGACCTACTCCAAACCCATCAAAAATAATTCAATCTAACTTTTGTCGACTTGAATAAAATCAAGTTCAACAGGCGTTGGTCGTCCAAAAATACTGACCAATACCTTTACTTTTGCTTTGTCTTCATTAATTTCTTCAACAGTTCCTGTAAAGTTACTGAAAGGTCCATCGATAACGACAACCGTTTCACCTGTTGAAAAACGAATTTTTGGTTTTGGTTTTTCTGCAACCCCAGCCATCTGCTGTGTCACTCTAAAAACCTCAGCCTCAGGCACTTCCGGAGGACGAGTTCTTCCACCCACAAAGCCACTCACCTTGGACGAATGCTTGACCAAATGCCAAGTATGATCGTCCAAGAACATTTGTACAAAAATATACCCTGGAAAAAACTTTCTAGATTTTGTTTTCTTTTGTCCCTTAACAAGTTCAACAACATTTTCTGCCGGGATCAAAATCTCTCCAAATCGGTCTTCTAATTTATTAGACTTAATACGCTCTTCAATAGAAGTCTTTGCTTTAGCTTCACAACCGGTCTGAGTATTAACAATGTACCATTTTTTTTCCATAATTTTCTTTCACCTATTTGATTATGGAGTTCACTACAACTCCCGACACGAAATCGAAAAGACTGATGATGCCCCCTGCAATTAAAACCATAATCACAACAACAATAGCCATCGCTGTTGTGTCTTTTTGTGAGGGCCAAACTACTTTTCTAATTTCGCTAACAACCTCATCCGCCCAAATTAAAACTTTTTTATTAAATTGAAGCGCCAAAAATAAAACAAATCCAATAAGAACTGGTAATATATGACGAACGAAATCTGAATCAGCCAATTTTGCAACAACAGAAAACGCACCAGAAAAAGTAACGATCAAAAGATTGATCACAAAAGCAACGAGCGCTCCAGCAACAACAAAACTGATTGTTATTACTTTGGCATTATTTTTATCCATCTCAAACTCACTTTTTAAGTCAAAAACATTTAAGATTTTAACTAATTCACTTATTTTTTAAAATAATTTTTATAAATCCAACTGCAAGCTCAGGAAAATCTATCAAAAACCAGGCCAAGTCAATATTTTAGTTTTAAAAAATTGGCAGGGCAGGAGGGATTCGAACCCACAACCTAACGATTTGGAGTCGCTCGCTCTACCGTTAGAGCTACTGCCCTGTTTTTTTAACCTCTTTTCAAAAAACCAAAAGGACACCTTTTTGCGGGGTGTCCTTTTGACCTATCCTGAAAGCCTTAATTCCGTTTATTCAACGATATCCACAACTACGCCCGCTCCAACGGTTCTACCGCCTTCACGAATCGCAAATCGCAATTCTTTTTCCATTGCGATCGGTGCAATCAATTCGATTTCCATTTCAACTCGATCACCAGGCATAACCATTTCTGTTCCCTGCTTTAATGTCACAACGCCCGTAACATCCGTTGTTCTGAAATAAAATTGAGGTCTGTACCCGTTAAAAAACGGAGTATGACGACCGCCTTCTTCTTTAGTAAGAATATAAGCTTCTGCTTTGAATTTTTTATGTGGCTTAATTGATCCAGGCTTAGCAACAACTTGTCCACGCTCTACGTCTTCTTTTTTAGTTCCACGAAGCAATAGACCACAGTTGTCTCCGGCTTGTCCTTCATCTAACAACTTACGGAACATTTCAATTCCAGTAACAGTTGTTTTTTGAGTTGGGCGAATACCAACAATTTCAACCTCTTCATTGATTTTAACGATTCCGCGCTCAATACGACCCGTGATAACGGTTCCACGACCAGAAATTGAGAATACGTCCTCAACAGGCATAAGGAATGTTTTATCAACAGCACGAGCAGGTGTTGGAATATACTCATCCACAGCTGCCATTAATTTCTTAATTGCTGGGCGTCCAATTTCTGATGTGTCACCTTCAAGAGCTTTTAAAGCAGACCCAGGTACTATTGGAATTTTGTCACCAGGAAATTCATATTTAGAAAGTAATTCACGAACCTCAAGTTCAACAAGCTCAAGAAGTTCTTTATCATCAACCATGTCTACTTTATTTAAGAAAACAACGATAGAAGGAACACCCACTTGACGAGCCAATAAAATGTGCTCACGAGTTTGTGGCATAGGACCATCCGCGGCAGAAACCACAAGAATAGCTCCATCCATTTGAGCGGCTCCAGTAATCATGTTCTTAACGTAGTCAGCATGTCCTGGACAGTCCACATGGGCATAGTGACGATTTTCTGTCTCATATTCAACGTGAGAAGTAGAAATCGTAATACCACGCTCTTTTTCCTCAGGTGACTTATCAATTTGGTCATAGGTCATCGCTTGAGCTTTACCCTCTGTAGCCAGAGTTGTTGTAATAGCTGCTGTTAATGTGGTTTTTCCATGGTCAACGTGACCAATTGTACCAATGTTCACATGGGGTTTCGAACGATTAAACTTCTCTTTTGACATTATTCCTCCTGAAGAAAAATGATTTTATAACTTGTTTATCCTTTTAAAATATAACTAACACTTTTTGTCAAACACCAACTACATCTCTCATCATCCAGCCATCCCAATATATGGAGCCCATGGCCGGAGCCGAACCGGCGACCTCACCCTTACC
>DAIRER010000555.1:0-1407 GCA_036795495.1 Pseudobdellovibrionaceae bacterium
TTCAAGCAAATGAACAGGAATATACTTAAAGGGAATGCCCTTATAATGTAGAGCTATCCGCACACGATAAGAGGGGGAACTTCGAAAGTAATTATAAAGTAAAACTTCGTTGTTTTGATTCATTATCTTTCTCCAATAAATTAAATGAAAATACGCTGAAATCCCTCAGCTCTGTTGCTGATATAAGATATAAAATTGCATTTAGTAAAGTCAACGATCTTCCCCCCTTCGCTGATAGTGAGCCTATAGACTCCCTATCATCGGAGGGGGTCGCAAACTATATTTCCATCATTGGTTTGCATGAACGGTTTGGCTGATTTGACCGAAGATGCTTTGACCTTGATCATCAAACATTTCAATTTGTATATGATCTCCGTCTTTCATAAAGGATGTTTTGATTTCACCTTGTTCCACTTTTTCAATCATCCTTTTTTCAGCAAGACAACTAGAACCCCGTGAGTGATCCTCGTTAGAAACAGTCCCACTGCCAATCAAGGAACCTGCAGACAAATTGCGGGTGCGTGCCGCGTGAGCTATGAGCTGACCAAAATGAAAATGTTGAACCCCGGCATCGGCATTGCCAAAAAACTGATGATTGTATTTTACGTCCAAGGGTCGGTGAAGTCGCCCCTCTTTCCAAGAAGCACCCAACTCATCTGGTGTGACCGCAAAAGGTGAAAGCGCTGAGGCCGGTTTACTTTGAAAAAAGCCAAATCCCTGAGCCAACTCCTCAGGGATTAATCCACGTAATGAAACATCATTAATTAAAACCACCAATTTAATATGCTCTAGGGCTTTTTCTGCAGAAATCCCCATGGGTACAAAGTCCGTAATCACACCGACTTCCCCCTCAAAATCTGTTCCCTGAGAAAAATCTATCTGAGGAATTTTATCTGTAGGAGCCAAAAACTGACCCGACTCGCCCTGATACATCAAAGGCGTTGTGTATAAAGAGGCCGGAACCTCTGCGCCTCGTGCCTGACGTACCAGTTTGACATGATAAAGAAAAGCAGAACCATCGGCAAACAGCCAGGTCCTGGGTAAGGCTGAATGAAACTGCGAGGGCTCCACTTCAAAAATATTTTTTAATTTATTTTCATTTAAATCTTCATAAACTTTTTTTAATTTTGCTTCTACCAGATCCCAATGCTCAATGGCCTGGCGCAAATATCCAGCAATATGAGGCACGCGAACGGCCCTTTTTAAGTCGCGTGAAATCACACACAATTCACCATCTAAACTTGTCGTTGATTTAAGCGTACCCAACTTCATATCGTCTCTCCTTGCCTCTAACCACCATGAATTATTTAGAGCCCTTCTCGCATTTCTGTCAATACAAGTGTGTGTTAAAATTGAAAAATTCTGAGACATCGTCGGAGTTAAAGCAATGATTTTCAGTTTTTGAGC
>DAIRER010000093.1:0-7052 GCA_036795495.1 Pseudobdellovibrionaceae bacterium
TAATAATCTGACAAAGTGATATATGCTGAAATATACTGAGGTTCTGCTTTTATGGCTTTCTCTAACCAATAAATTGCATCTCCAGATTGGTGAATCTTCCATAAACTTTTAGCCGCCTTATGTGCCAAAAGTCCTCGTTTTGGGAAAAGTTCAAAAGCTGTTTTGTATTCTGCTTGTGCTGATAAAAAATCCTCTTTACGAAAAAATTCATCACCTAAAAACTCAAAATATTGAGATTTTTGTTCTGGGTTTTTGTCTTCAATTTTTTGATTTAAACGAGAAAGTATGGATTTTATTTCTTGGTTTCCAAAGTCAAGATTATAACCGCGTTGAGCATATTCAAGAGCCTTTTTTTTATCACCTTTGGCTAATAAAATTTTTGAAATAATAACCAAGCCTTGGGCCTCTAGCCTATTATCAATTAGTGAGTTTTGTCGAACCGCTGATTCTAAAAACCTATAGGCATTTTCAGTTCGATTGTACTTGTATTCATAAAGACCCATTAGAATGAGAGAGGGTTTATGGTTGGGATTTATTTTAAGTGCTATTTTTAGATATTCATATCCCTTTGGGTTTTGATTTTCTTCGTAATAAATTCGAGCCAGGGCCACGTGGGGTTTGATCCAAGTGGGAAGAGCAGATATAAATTGTTCATAATAGGATTTAGCGTAAAGAAAATTTTTTTCAATTTCTAAAAGCTCAGCATTAAATAAATAAGACAAAATACGAAGTTCATCATTTGAAATATTAGAATTTTCCCCATGGTTTTTTGAAATAGATTGGAGTTCACCCTTGGCTTCATTAATTCTACCTAAAGCTATAAGACGTGAGACTTCGCATAAACGGCTCTGAATCGTATTTTGTCCACCGGATTTTCTTGAGACCATTACTACATTGTTTAGAGTTTGAATATCTTTGGCGTCTTGGTAGGAGTAGGGCCAGAGTTCTTTGTGTACCAAGCAAAGTAAAACTCGTGCATCGAGGTTGTTTGGATTTGATTCTAAACTTGATACTAAAATGTTTTGAGCCTTTAAATAAGATTCAAAAGTATAGTCAGCTATTGCAACTACGGATTGTGCAATTTTGTATTTTAATTCTTCTGGGGATAGGGCTGATCCGTGTTGTTGTTTGGGTTCTAAAAGGTGTATTTTAGTCACCTTCGGCTTTGTAGAAAGGACCAAAAATAAAACAATAAAAATGAGAGTAGTAAATGTGAAAATTAACTTTCTATTGTTTTTAAGAAGAGCTGAATTTTTATGCCCCTCGATATTAACGAGTTCTATAACCTCGGAATTTTTTGGTTCGGCATTGTTTTCTAAAGGTATGGACATTGGATATAGAGCTGTTTCCTCGAAAGAATTATTATTTTGAATAGAGGTGTTAGTGCTTTTTTGATCAGGGGGCTTTTCATTTTTGAGGTGAGCCTTAGGTTTGTTCAATACCGTTTTGTTTAAATCGGGCTCTGGCGAAGAAGGTTGGTTTTCTTTTTCAAGTTTTTTTAAAAAAAAATCAAAAAATTCAGGCTCCGAAGAAATCAAATTCCACTGACTTCCAGGCAAACGTGAAATTTGTTCATCCCCTGTAAATTGCCCATCGTTAATCATTTTGATGATTTGTTGGGTCGAAAACGGCCCACTAAGGCGTCCTCTAGAATTTTTAATACCCCAACTCAAATTCAGTTTTTTCATGAGCCAATCACCTAAATTTATGAATTATTTGAATTAATTTCTTGCTGCAGAACCCCATTAGTAGATCCTATCTCTGAATAAATGAGAGTTCATCTTTACGCTTTTAATTTAGACTTAGGGCTATATGCTGAAACCAAAGACTAAAAGAGTTACATTATGATGGTTCCATTTTGAGACATATTTGGCTCAAAGTTGAACCACTCTAACCAAAACTAAAGTCTAGATAGAATATATTCGACTTGAAGATAATTTCAAGTTGGCACGCCAATTGCTATATAGTCCTCCATAAGGCGGATTAATGGATTCTATAAAGAAATATCAAGAAGTTCTTATATTGTTTTATGTCTTTGGAGTCCTTGCAATTTCTGTGATTGCCACAGTTTAGCTTCGTCTTTCTTTGAAATTTTATACCAGAACTCAATTGGATGGTTTTTCCCCCCCCCCCCCTTCGAAAAGTCCAATCAATTGAGTTCTTATTTTTTCTCAAAGAGGTTTAACATCTCTTTGATTTTAGGTCTCAGCCCATCCCCCCCCTCCGGGCTGAGACTTTTTTTTTTGGCCTTTTTTCTGCAAACCCCATTTAGATCATGAATATCTTAGAATCTATTGAAGTCTTATTGTCCTGTTGTATGAATTGCGGATCTCCATTTGTCCGTATTTCGCTTTTTTGTGATACCTGTGAAAAAAAATATACCAATTCTATTGAAAAAACTCATTTAGAGACCGATTCTCGGTTTGAGTTTGAATACCTTTTCCCTTGGGTTCCGAATGAAAATCCAACAGTATCTAGGCTTTTAACCCATTTAAAGGGCAGTAATAGAAAGACCTCCTGGAGTTATTATGGAGAGTTGTTCTCAAGAAAACGAAGTGTTGAAAAAAAATTATTGGCTAAAAGAATATTTATTACTCCACCAAGTGCAAACTCAAAACCAGATCATGCATTTTACTGGGGGAAGTCCTTGTCTTCAATTTATCAAGCCCCACTTTTATCCTATGACTTAATAAAAAAATCAGAAGGGCCATCCCAGAAAACGTTAAACCGAAGTTCACGGCAAAAGATTGAGTTTTATGTAAAAGACTTAAATAGATTAATAAAGGAGTACCCATATAATGAATATGAGTATGTTTTTTGTGACGATATTTGGACGACGGGCTCAACGGCCCAGGCCGCTCATTGCGCTCTAGGGCAGCCAACACACTTTAGGGTTTGGGTACTTTCAAAAAGATGTGAATTCGGATTTAAAAATCGGAATGGACGCGGGGGGCCTAAGTCTGTTATAGGTCGAACATGATAATTCAATGGGTTCATTTTAAATATGTGTCAAAATTAATACACTTTGTGGTTTTTTTAATTTCAGTTTTCTCAATTGAGATAATGGCAGAAGTTGAAAAAGATAGATTTTCAGAGGTTTTTAAAAAATATAATAAGAGCTCTCTTGTAAGTATGGATATTTCAAAAAAAGTGAAATCTGAAATTTTGGGGACTGAAAAAATACAGACAGGTAAACTTTACTTTTCTAACGAAAAATTTAGAATCACATTTTTTGAACCCCAAAAAGAAATGATTATTTATGATGGTAAAACGCTTTGGACTGAACAGATTTTAGGTTCAAGTGCTTCAGAAAAAATACAGGTGGGAAAACTTAAAATTACTGAAGCCAATAAATCTCAAATACTTTTGTCTGTGCTTTTTGATAACATGTTTTTCTTAAAAAATTTCAAGCGAATTTCTACGGTCAAAAAAGGAAATTTGTTTATCTATTCATTTAAGCCCCTGAATTCAGACTTAAATATTTTAAAACTTTCAATGAGTGTTCAAGATATCGATCAAAGTATCGTAAGTATTACTTATGAAGATGATCTCAATAATCAAACTGAACTTGATTTTTTAAACGTAATTTTTTCTACTCAAAAACAACCTGATTTATTTAAATACAATCCCCCTAAGAAGGCCGAGGTTTCAAATTTATGAATAATAATAAAAGTGTTCATTTCATCAGTTTAGGTTGTCCTAAAAATCTAGTAGATACTGAAATTATGGTTGGTTCCTTAATGGGAAATGGATATCAGGTAACTCAAGAGCCAGAGCAGGCAAAAACTGTAATTATAAACACATGTGGTTTCGTTGAAGATTCGAAAAAAGAATCCATTCAGAAAATTCTAGAAATGGGAGAACTGAAAAGTAAGGGCATAATTGATAAGTTGGTTGTGGCAGGATGTTTAACACAAAGGTATAAAAATGATCTTGTGACAGAACTTCCAGAGGCCGATTTATTTATTGGATCTGGAGAGTTTCAAAATATTCATAAAATATTAGAAGCTTATTCTAAGGGAGATCAAACCAAAACATTTTTTAATCTACCCACCTTTTTACAAAGTGAAAATTCTCCAAGAATTAACACCCAACCATCCCATCGAGCCTATCTTAAAATTGCAGAAGGCTGTTTGAAGCGTTGTGCTTTTTGTGCAATTCCTCTTATTCGAGGAAATCTTCAATCACGAACTCTTTCAAGCATCAGAGATGAAGCTCTAAAATTAGTAGATCAAGGCGTAAAAGAACTTAATATTATTAGCCATGACTTTACAGATTATGGTTGGGATATTCGCAAAAAAAATCCAAAAGCCCAAGAGACTCCAGTTGAGGTTTTAAGAGTGCTATCGGATATAAAAGGTTTAGAGTGGATCAGGGTTTTGTATTTGTACCCGGATGGAATAACTCCAGAAATGATTCAACTCATTAAGGAAAGACCAAATCTTGTGAAGTATTTTGATATGCCTCTTCAACATATTAACAATGATGTTTTAAAGCGAATGAACCGAAAAATGACTCGCGAAGAAATTGAAACAGTGCTTATGAATATTCGTGATCAAATTCCAGAAGCCGTCATTCGAACTCAATTTATTCTTGGTTTTCCCGGAGAAACAGAACAACAGTTTGAAGAGCTGATGGATTTTATTATAACGCAAGAGATTGATCGAGTGGGTGCATTTAAGTATTCTATGGAAGAAAATACACCTGCAGGAAAAATGTTAGATCAGGTTGAAGAATCTATTAAAGAAGAAAGATTTAACATTTTAATGAGCGTACAACAAAAGATTTCTAAAGCTAAACATAAAGCACATATTGGAAGAATTGAACGAGTTGTTGTTGAGGGCTTGAGCGAAGAGACAGAGCTCTTGTTGCAGGGTCGCACCTCTCAACAAGCGCCCGATATAGATGGTATCGTACTAATCAATGAAGGTCATGCGAATGTAGGTGATTTTGTAAACGTAGAAATCACTGAAAGTATGGAGTATGATTTAATAGGACGTATTGTAGAATGACCTCATTAGGTGTTTTTGTTTATAAAAGTTTATCGGTAGCTTATAGGGCCTATAATGACTTTACATTGAAACCTTTTAACGTTTTAGAAATAAGCCCCTTGGGTGGATGTGGACAAGTTTTAGTTGAATTTGATCTAGAGTCATATCAAGAGCACATTAAAAGTTATAAAAATTTTTTGGTTCATCATCAGTTTTTTAATAATTTTGATTCAAGAATTATAGAAGCCTATTTGAGTTTAAAAATAAACCCAATTCAGGAGGGGCTTTTAATGATTGAAGCTCCATTTATTGGGAACAGTTTTGAGGTTGCTCATTTAGCTTTAGAAAAAAATATTGATATTGTTGATCTAAGGCTTTTTCGAGGCGAAAACGCTAAGTGCATTCTTTTTTTGTCAGCAAAGAGTTTAAAGACATTAAAGTCCTTTAAAGAAGAGGTTCAAAAGAGCTTTTCATGTGAGCTTCTAGAACAAACTTCTTTGTCACTTAAAGAGTTATTTGCGTAGACCGCATCGTTCAGTTGCAGACTCATACTTTGAAAGCCAGTTTAAATTAGATGAATTTCTAAGTATATTTGTCGATTTTTTTAAAATAGGCCAAGCTAATTTATTTAAAGTGCAGGCTTTACTATACCCAGTTAAGGCTTCAGCAAATTTTTGAATTTCAAAGCTTGAATTAGCATATCCAATCCAGGCCTCATAGGATTGGGGATTTAACTGCGAAGAGATTCCATAGAATTTAAATGCATCCTGATAGTTTTTTTCTTCAAAAAGAAGATCAGCATAAGCAGAGTTTGCAAAATCTGAATTTTTAAATTGAAGAGCCGTATTTTTTAACTCTAATTTCCCCTTTTCAAGCTCGCCCATTCCATAGAGTGCTTTGGCGTAAAAAACGAAGGCTTTTGGATCAGAAGGTCTGCTTTTTTTTGCTTTATCACAATTCTTTAGAGCTGAATCATAAATAGAATCATTGGTATCAATTTCACATAGTTTTATAAGCCAGGCATATTGATCTCCAGACATTTCGATGAGATCTCTGTAAATTTGGCGAAGTTCGTAGATGTTTTTTTCAGCCTCATAAAGTTGAATTAATCCTGTATAGGCATTGATATAGTCTTTTTTGATTTCTAAAGCTGATTTATAGCTTTCAACAGCTTTTTCTCTGCTTTTTTTCCACTCATCTCCGGCTTTTAGTTTTTGTGCTTTTAAAAAGTATGCATTCCCCAAAAAAGAAAAAGCCTCGTAGTCTTTGGGGTTTTTAGAGGTTAAAATATCAACAATTTTAACAACTTTATCATATTCAGAAAGTTTAAGATGAGATTTAATCAATAACAAAAGCTCAGAGCGTGTGAGTCTGTCAAAATTCTTCCATAAAACTTGTGTGACTTCTCGAAAGTTACCCTTAGAGAAAAGGGCATTGGCCTGTGAGCTATTGGATGTATTATTTTGAGACGTAGAATAACTCTGGGCTAAAGTCAGAGTTGGACTTAATAGAAAGAGACCAAAGAAGAGAAGAATTCTAATGAATAAAAATTTATTTGTAGTCATGATAAGATTATAAACATATGGTTTCTGAAAACAATCATTATCATCATCAATTAAAGTCTAACCAACGGGGGCAAGCCCTTACTGAATATATTTTAGTGGTGGTTGTCACTGTGGCTATTCTAATTGGGTTAGCCTCTCAAGTTTTTACTCCATTACAAAAATTTTTACAGGGATATATGGGTTCTTATGTTGAATGTTTACTAGAAACTGGAGAGTTGCCCGCAACTTTGGGGGGTGATTATGAGTCAGCGGCGACAAGTGAATGTCGTGCAAAGTTGGATGCCTCTTTAGATATACTCAAGGGAGATGGCGGCAGTGGCAGTAATGGACAAGGAAAATCAAATAAATCGAGCCAAGATTCTGGAGAGGGTTCAGAAAGTGATTCATCCAAGCAAAGTAAAAACTCGTCTGGAGATATGGGATCGGATGAAAATTCAGGACAAGGCTCAGGAAGATTTACAAATGGTGGGGGTAACTCAAGAAGCCGACGTGGTGG
>DAIRER010000094.1:0-7003 GCA_036795495.1 Pseudobdellovibrionaceae bacterium
GGGCATTTTTAAGTAAATCCATCCCATTCACATCAGGTAAAACTAAATCTAAAAAAAGAATATCTGGAGAATAAACCTTAAAAATTTTTAAAGCTTTATCTCCGCTAGATGCTTCTGCAAGAATTTGATAATTTTGCTCAACAGCAATACTTTTAATCAATTCTCGAATAAAGCCAGCGTCGTCCACGATGATACATGTTTTCTTCATAAACTCTATTGTATGAGGTTCAGTGCCAGGCGACTATTGTAAAATTACTTTCCCCAACTAAAGCCAAGAGAAAGTTTTAAAGGTCTAGGTTTCGTCAAATAAAACTGAATTTCCACTATTAAAATGTAATTAACTCAAATGGCGGAATTTATACAATATAATAATTGATTCCGCCATTAAAGTGTGTTCAACTCAAATGGCGGAATTAGGTGGTATTTTGATGTCATTTATTGGACGAAAATTTGAACAAAATAAATTAAATAATCTTTATGCTGATAAAATGGGTCGAATTGTCGTCATCTACGGACGTCGACGCATTGGCAAAAGCGAACTAATTCATGAGTTTTGTAAAAATAAAAAGTCCATATTTTTTGAAGGCCTTGAACATGAAAGCACTAAAGCACAGATTAATAACTTTGTTATACGACTAGCAGAGCAGACTCAGCAATCACACCTTTTGCAAACAAAATTTCAAAACTGGGAAAGTCTTTTTAACTATTTGACTCAAAATATATTTTCCAATGGTCAAAAGACTGTTTTAGTTTTTGATGAATTGCAGTGGATGGCCGCAGGACAGTCCCGGCTGATTAATCAAATTAAATCGTTTTGGGATCAGCACTGGAGGCGCCAAGGTGTCTTTTTAATTTTGTGCGGATCCATTGCCCATTTTATGGTTAAAAAAGTGATTCAATCAAAAGCACTTTATGGCCGAATCGATAGCGATCTTTTAATCGAAGGTCTACTTCCTAACGAGATTAAACAGTTTTTACCGACACGTAACTCACAAGAAATCTTAAGATATATGCTAGTTCTTGGAGGTGTACCTAAATATTTTGAAATTTTAGATAAAAGAAAATCCCTTGAAGTAAATTTTAATAACTTAATGTTTCAAAGCAGTGGTTTTTTTGTTAATGAGTTTGAAAAAATATTTTATAGCCAGTTCAAAGAACATCGAACCTATAAAGCGATTGTAGTTAAATTAAACAAACAGAATCTCTCTTTAGATCAAATCTCAAGGGCTATAAATTACGCATCAGGTGGGAGCTTGAAAAGCTATCTTGACAACTTAGAGCTTACTGGGTTTATCAAGTCCTATACATCAATTGGTAAATTTTCAGGAAAGCAAAAAAAATATAAACTGAATGACGAATTTATTCATTTTTATCTTAAATTTATTCAACCTCATCATGGCGAAATAGTAAAAAATAAGGGACGAAATTTATTTCAGAATTATGTAAAAAACAGTTGGAGCAGTTGGTTAGGTATAGCCTTTGAACGTTTTTGCTATAAACACGCGGATTTAATTGCAGAGAAACTTGATTTTTTCGATAAAGTAGAAAGAGCCGGCCCCTTATTTTCAATTAAAATGGGGTATCAGTTTGATTTAGTTTACTTTCGAACAGATAAAACGGCTACACTGTGTGAAATCAAATACTATGATCAACCCGTGGACACTGAAGTTATAAAAGAATTTTCTGAGAAACTAAAAAAATATGTGCCACCAAGAGGATTTTCCGTCGAAAAAGTTTTGATTACTAGTTCTGGAGTGACCGACTCTTTAAGAAAGGCTGAGTACTTTAATCATATATTTAATATTGACCAGTTGTTTTAAATTACTTTCCCCAACTAAAGCCAAGAGAAAGTTTTAATGTTGAATTTGTAATTGAAACATTCGAAGGGGTTGCATTTGATTTAGGATCTAACAGCTGAGCTGGACCATCAAAGTAATTTTTTTCAACTTGAAGTTCTGTTCTTAAATAGAGTTCATTGCGTGCGTTCTGAAATAAGATATGATTCAATCCCACTTCAGTGAGTGAACTTTGTTTGTGATTTCCAGAACTCACAGCGATCCCCATTTTTTCTTCGGCATGTTGTAAGTTCGGATAAAATGAAATATCTAAACTCCAAAAAGAGGGGTGTTTTAAATCTAGGGGTGTTTTCACGCCAATTCCAAACCCTGTAGACTTCAGACTCATTCTATTTAAATCATCAGGGGGTAAAATCATTCTTTTATCAATAAATAATAATTTAAATTCAACAGAGTTGATTTTAAATTCAGCTTCAGAACCAGAATCTAAATGAAAAAAGACCCCACTTTTAAATTCATTGAATTTTGTAAAAGATTTTGAATGGTTTAAAGTATCACCATCAATATCAGCGCCTAAAGAAACATTATATCTGGCCTCGGCGCCTATTGCTTGTGACAACTGGATTCGACCCCCCAATTCAAGCGCATTTGAAAATGAATTATATTCTCTAAAAGAGTAGTTAGACGTCGCACTATTATATAAAAAGAAATGAGAAATATATAATTGTATCGTTTTTGCAGCCTGTTCTTTTTCTTGTTCTTGTTCTTTAATTTCTAAGGGCAAAGACACTTGCCTATTGGGCTGAGCTTCTTCTGGGGGATAGGTTTCAATAACGGTTTCATCGGATGCAGGCTTTCTAGGTGTTTTTATAGGCAAAATGGGCTTGGCGTTTAACTTTTTAACTTCAAAGGCTTTTTGTTTGGTCCCCTCTGGAGTTGTGGTTGAGGGCTGAATTACATATCTTGGCTTTATAAAAATGGGGGGTAAATCTTGAGCCCAAGAGCCTACTGAATAAATAAAAAAAATTAAAAAACCTAAACTCAAGTGCATAAATAACTCTTCGGAAATCCAATAAAATAATGAACGGTACTTTTGTCTTGCTATTGACCTCGCCTGGTTCTCGTCGCATGATAAAATCTATTGAGGTAACTTATGAATATTCTTACTTTTTTGCTTTTATCATTTGTTTTTTCACCACTTGCTTTCTCACAAGCTAAAATCACTTCAAAACTTGTGAGTCCAGAGGACTCAGACCTAACTATTAAAACGTTGTCGATCCTTCCCTTTACAGATAATTTGAACGGCGTCTATGCCAAACCCCTAGAACAACATATGAACACGCTCGTTCAAAAAGACTCTCAATGGTCCTTAATAAATAAAAAAACCTCCTTACCCCCTGTTTTTGATTTATCAGAAAACCAAAATGAGGTTCTAAAATTATTTAAAAGTCTCAATGTGGATGCCTTGATTTGGGGACAAATTCTAAAGGGACCCTCGGGATTAAAAATTAAAAATGTTTTGTTTTCTAAAGATGGCAATCCATTGACGATGGATGAAGTTGAAATTTCTAAAAACCTTTCCATGGAAGAAGTTTTAGAAAAACAAACCGTGAGTTATTCAAATTTAAAAAAATCACTTCCCTACGCAGGATTAATCCTGGCTAGAAAAGATCTTAATGTAACTCTTAATTTAGGTAGCCTTCAAGGTTTACGCGCCATGGACGAAATGAGCATTATACAAATTTTGAAAATCCATCGCCATCCTGTTAAAAAGTTTATGGTCAGCAACGAAAAAGAAGTTATTGGAAAAATTAAAATCATTAAAGTCGAACCCACACTGAGCTTTGCTCAAATTATTTTTGAAAAAGAGTCTGGCTTTATCGTGCCAGGTTCAAAAATTCTTTCCAACGGTGGAATGAGCTATTCAAATCCCGTTCTGGCTGACTCACAATCTGAAGATACCGCTTTTGGAGAGAAACCCAAAGAATGGCGTCCTCCGGCAAGTCCCCAGTTTGGTAAAGTAACGGCAGGATTGGGGTTAACAAATTACGAACTTTCACAAACCCTAAGAACTTCGGGCGCAATCAATACCAATGCTTCATTTTCACCTGGAATCCAACTTGGGCTTGAGGTCTGGCTTAATCCAAGTTGGTATTTAAACTTTACCTTACGGCAAATTGTTTTATCAACGGCCAATCCTCTTTCGAATTCATCACCCTCAAAACTAAATTTGGGTTTGGGACAATATGCAGGACTCCTTGGATATAACTTTTTAGGTGAAGAGGGGTTACAAGGATCTACAGTTAAATTCCTTCTAGGAGCTTCGAATACTGAAATCAGCAGTTCTGGCAGTACACCCGTCGCTATTACCACAATGAATTATAGTGGATTTTTATTTCGGTTAGAGTCAGACTTTTTAGTTGAAACTGAAGAATCTCAATACACCTTAGGGCTTGGTTTAGATTGGCACTTTTTTCCTCGGGTTACAGAAAATTACAGCAGTGGAAGTTCTTCAACCAACAGAATTTATTCTTTTGATGTTTTTCTTAAAACACCCTGGAAAGAAAACACCAACATAAAATATGATTTTAAAATTGAAAACTACAACTCCGAATTTTCAGGCACCGGTGATCGCACGGGAGCCCTCGGCGAACCAGCGAGCAATACCACCCATTCTATTATGAGCCTTAACGTAGCCTTGGAATACTTGTTTTAGTCGATTATTTAGTTCCTTCAGTAGGCTTTTGCTTTTTTGTATCTGGATTTGAAGAAGGTTGCTTAACTGTCGAACTTTCGACTAAATTAGATTGTATTCCATGATCTGTACAGTCAGAACATGGCTCGTCTTTTACCGCTATAGTCTCTCCACTAAAACTTTTTGATACAACTTCAGCTTCTGTATTACCATTACCCTTTTTTCCAATAGTATCATTTGGTGGAGCACCAGTGGCTTCCTTACCCGGCGGTCTCTTTTCCAATTCCTCTGGACTACTCTCTCCGTAGCTTGGACTCAATGCTAAAAGATTTATTAACAAAAAACTTAAACCTAATTTTTTAAGACTCAATTTCATGAATCACTTCCTTTAAAAACTTTTTTAATTATAAATAAATTTCATCCGTAGCGGGAGCAATCACATCTAAAAAGTTATTAAATGCACTTGCGACCTGGGTCAAGACCGTAGGCCCTTCTTTACTTTCTGTTTTATCAATATCACCATTGCTTTTATATTTAAAAGTAATGGTACCAAGTCCCGGTCGAGAGATCACACTGGGTTTTCCAAATTTTTCTTCGTAGCTGACCTTAACAACTTTTTTGGCTTGATCTTTAATTTCAACAATACGTCCACGAGCATCGTGAAGTACTGAGATTTTTTGACCTAAGGAATTCTCGGCATAGTTTAAATTGCCTTTTACATCGTATTTAAAACTGGTCGTGGCAACATTCATTGGTTTATTTTTTTCATTGAAAAATGTGGTCACAACTTTAGATACTTTTTTTGAATCCGTTTGGTAAGTAAATTCAATCATCGCGTTCGATGTGGCTTTTTTCTTAACTAAACCGTTGGGATAATATTCAAAACTCGTGCGTTGTTGATTACGACTTATACTTAAAGGTTTTCCAAACACATCGTCATAGGAAATATCTGTTGAATCACCATTAATTTCAGTTCTTACGCGAGATAAAAATGGTTTTCCGTCGGCTCTATTTTTATACCAAAACTCATATCGATTGTTGGCAACGACCTCTTTACCACAAACTTTTTTCACAGTGGACCAATAATGACTTTCGTCTTTTCCTTCAAATTCATAAGTGTAGTTCTCTTGACAATTATCACGGTCCTTAAAACCCATAACCCAATCATTTTTTTCATCATAATCTAGTTTTACAGTGCTCTTATCAGGCCAAGTAATTAAAGTGAGATTGTAGGATTTGTCGTATTGATACTTGTAAGTTTTTTGCCAAGCATCTCGAGCCGATGAAAGCAAATCAATATTTGAAAACTCATAGTCAGCCTTTAAACCGCCGGGACCCGTGATAGAGTAAACCTTTTTAGTTGGAAAATATTTAAATTGTAACTTTCGATTATTGTTATCCTTAACTTCAGATAAACTGCCTTTGTCGTATGTAAAAACTAAATAATTATTGTTTTTATCAGACATTTGAACCATTTTACCATCTAGATTAAATATCTGCTTTGTACTATCCGGTAAATATCGTGAGTATGTTTTTTTAGATTGATCGTAAACAAAATATTCAACTTCACGTCCATTGGCAAAAAATTTTGTACCCTCTTTAATTTTTACTTTAATTCCATATTTTTGTGCTAACTCGGAACGCTCACCATCATCTGTTAATAATTTTTTCTTTAAATTTGCAATGTCTTCGGATTTTTTTAAGGCCTTGGGGTCACTTTTCATCCCCTCTACAATTTTACCAATAGTAGTTTCAATATCTGCCTTTGCAATTTCACGAGGGGAATATAGAACCTCCATACCGCCACCACACTCTTTAATTTTTAAATTACCTTCGGGTGTGATATCTAATGATGTTTCAAAATCTGAACACCAACCAAATCCAAACATTCCATTAAATAGGGATCGACTATTATAGGTTCTAGAAATTTTTAAATCATATCCCGTACCAGGAACTACCATATCCGTCCAAGTCGTTGCATAGTTAGCATTTTTCATATCGACAACAGCCTTACCTGGAATTGGTAAAAGTAAAAAAACAATAACAAAAGCGAAAATTATTCGATCCATGTCTGACACCTCATCATTGAAGTTTAACGATAAATAGCGGGTTACACCTTAATGGTAACAACTTTTTTAATGACGAATCCACCTATAATTATTAAACCCAGCATTATTAGAAGTAATACTAGACCTAGGGTGGTTGTAAACATGGGCATAACAAATTTGGGATCAACCAAAAAAAATACCCCCATTAGAAAAAATGGTATAGCACTCATAATATAACCCTGCATTAGACCTTGGGCTGTAAGGGCTTGAATTTTCTTTTCAACTTTTTGTCGTTCCCGAATGGTTGAAACAATTGTTTGAAAGGTCTCGGCTAAATTTCCACCGGTTTCTTTTAAAATATTTATCGATGTCACAAACATCTGTACGTCCGGTTTAGGAATTCGCTCTGCTAGATTTGTTAATGCCCCTTCGAAACTATCCCCCACCTGCATTTGATACAGCAC
>DAIRER010000095.1:0-6989 GCA_036795495.1 Pseudobdellovibrionaceae bacterium
AAGCTCAAGTTTTAGCTTCTTCAATTGCAGAAGCATTAAATGCAACGGGGTTTGGACTTTTAGTTTCAATTGTTTTATTTGCGGCGTGGGGATAGCTTCAATCTTGGTCAAGCAAAGCTGTTGATGATGTACATGAAGCCAGTGTTTCAACACTTAATTTTATTTTAGTAAATAAAGATAAAATCTTTAAGGGTGAGTAATGGCTGGTGGTGGCGGTACAGAACCAAATTTAACTCCATTTATTGATTTATTTTCTGTGCTTGTGTGTTTTTTACTTATGACAGCGGCGTGGTTGAACTTAGAAACTTTTCCTGTTCAGATAGAAAAAAGTGCGCCCTCCACCAATGCCTCTGAAAGTCCACCACCTCCTCCTGATGAAAATAAAAATGAAAAAAAAGTTTCACTGAGTCTTTCACTTATGCTGGATCGAGTAGAAGCCAAAGAGGGTGAAAATAAAACTTTGATTCCTCATCTTACGGGTGGCGAATTTGATAAAGATAAAATTCAGAAAATGCTCGCCCAATGGAGAACTCAGTTTCCAGACAAAAAAGATCTTGTTCTCAACACAGAGGCACAGGTGACCTACGGACAAATGATCCAACTCTATGATTTTTTAATTTCAATGGATTGGCCAGATGTTGGCATTAACCCTAACTAGAAAGAATGAACAGTGGATAAAACCAAAGGCTTTCACCATCGAGTCATTCAAACCCCCGGCTACCATATTCACCCTCAATATGATTTAAAGCACACTCGTCATTTAATCGAAGAACGTCGACATAAAAAACCATCTTTTTCACTTTCATTGGCTCCCATGGTGGATATGTTTTCAATATTGGTTATTTATTTAATCATGAATTTTTCCACAGATGGGCAGGCTTTTTTTATTTCAAAACAGATCACCTTACCCAAAGCTTCAAAGGGGCAACCCATTAAATCTTTTCCTTTAGTGAGTATCTTGAAGGGCGAAGTAACCTTTGACATGGAAGTTTCTGGTAGCAAGCCCTTATTTGCATCAGAGCCTAATGATGAAAAGGTCCCTCAACTTCGAGCCATGCTTAAAAGAGTTAAATCTTTACAAGAACAAATTGGCGGCGTTGGTAATGCTGCTGGGCAAATCAACTTACAGGCCGATGAAACTCTTCCGATAGAGGACGTAAAGAAAGTTTTACGAGTGCTTATTGATGAAGGTTGGACCGGCATCAACTTTATTGTAGACCCCAGCAAAAAGAAATAATTCTGAACTATTGAATATATTTCAGGGTGATTACCATCAAGACTCATTTTGATTACTAATAGTTTGCACCATGGATTGAAGCTGTGTAATTGCAGCTTCATGATTTTAGAATATTCCGACTACAGATCTTTTTTAAAAAACCTGATTGCTCATAAAAAGCAACAGAATCCTTCCTATTCCATGCGGGCTTTCAGTCGACATATTGGGATTGGCCAATCCGCACTTTCGCAAGTTTTAGCTGGCAAAAAAAACCTTTCCATTGAACGCGCCACAATGATTGCCAACAAACTGAACTTAAATTTTGCCGAAGCTGAATATTTTCGAACATTGATTCAGATCGAAGGCACACGAAACAGTGAACTGAAACAATCTTTGATTCAACGGGCGCAATCCTTAAACCCTCAACGTGAGGTCCGACAGCTTTCTGTAGATGTATTTTCTTATATTTCCGACTGGTATCATCTAGTCATTAAAAACATGGTGGGGTTAGATCATTTTGATTTTAATTCTAAAAATATCGCGAGTCATTTAGGCATTTCAAATTTTGAAGTCGAAGAAGCCCTTCAAAGAATACATCGTCTTGAAATGATAGAACCTGATCCTGAACAAAAAGGGCGATATCTTAAAGTGCAAGATTACACCTTAACCCAGTCAGCAGTACCCAATGAGGCCCTCAAGAAATTTCATCGGCAGATGTTGCTAAAAGCCATTGATTCTTTAGAAACCCAGACCCCAAAAGAAAAATTTATTGGCTCTGAAACCTTTGCAATTTCAGAAGAGCTTTTACCGAAAGCCTTTGAAATGGCGGATCGATTTTTAACAGCCATGGCGGCCTTAAGTGAAGAATCCGCACAAAACGCTAAAGCGCCCAAAAGTAAAGAACCAAAACAGGTCTATCACGTTGGGGTACAATTATTTAATACAATGAAAAAACAAAGGAAAAATAAATGAAAAAACTCTTACAAATATCTATGATATTGACGGGCCTTCTTACTAGTAATGCCTATGCCGTAGGGGGCTCCGACGGTACCCGTGGCGGTGGCGAGGGGCTTAGAACAGAACAAGGAACTCTTCGTCTGCGCGATTTAATTGACCCCTCCATTTGCCAGTACCGCACCGGTGAAGAACTGCGTAAAAACTCTAAAGAAATGAATTCCATTTTTGCAGCCATCGCAAAAATGGATTGGTATTTTGCGGCGGGACTTAAGCATGAAGTGGATCAGTTAAATATCTGCTTTACCAAGCAGCTGGTCCACTTGCCAAGGTGGAGTGATGACCGGAATTGGGACTCGGTGATTGATTATGATTACACCAAATCCGAACAAGTCGCCATTCGTTTTTTAGATTCCCATGATGTCTATATTAATCGAAGTCAATATGCTGGTTTTGAAAGTGATCTTGACAGGGATTTTTTAATCATCCACGAAGCCATTCACAGTTTTATCCCCAAAAGCATAAGGGAAAGACGCGAAAAAGTCCTTGCCGCAGTGAATACCCTATATAAGGTTTATTTAGGTGAGATTGTAAGCCCTGTTGAATTGCATAAACGATTCGACAGATCTGAAGTTAACTATCCTAAAGCCAGCGTCGCATTAAAAGAATATCGAAAAGCCTTGGAGTGGTCCCTGTTGCCAACAGCCGAGCAACTTGAGGTTTTTTTAAAGGGCGAAAAAATTGCACCACTTTTTGTCGAAATTGAAAAACAAGAGCTGCTTTATGCCAGTCATATAGAAAAAATAAATAAAAATCCCTCTGAAAGATTATCAGACTTTTTAGTGATAACTGGGGGTAATAATTATGCGTTTGCCCGTTTGGTAAATTCCAAGGAAGACTTTAATAATATTGATCAGCTTCTTGTTGCCATAGGGGCCATACAAAAATTATCTGAAAGTCTGGATGTGACAGAACTTTATAAACTGATTGTCGAAAGCCCTGCGATGATAAAGGGTCCAAAGCTTTTTGCTAAGATGCAGGCTAAAGCCCTTGTGATGGGTGATCATTATCGTGTGATGGGAACTAACGGTTATTCATTGCTGGGTGAAAATACGCAAGTAGAATTTCAGCAAAGCCTACCGGCCTTATCGGTAGTTCCATTCACCACAACGCAATCTTTATCCGCAGAAGTTGCAGGATTTATAAGTTTAATTGCGGGTGTCGTAAAACGTGAGGGTGTTGCAAGTGAAACACTGAATAAGATGATTATCAGTAATAATGAATTTTATACGGCATTTGGCGTTTCAGATTTGTTAAACCAACTGCAAAAGCTAAACCCACCCATTGCGCGTGAAAAGGTTTATTTGCAAAGGGCTTTACCACAATATGTGCGTGGTTTTAGAAAAGTTCTAAACACGATAATTACCCAACAAGTGGATGAAGTCGCCGCCAAGACAATAGATCAAAAAATCGATTGGCAACGTTTAGGTTTAACTGAAGGAGAAATCTAATGAAAAATCTAAGGCAAAAGTTAAGGATATATTTAATGAAAAATTTAAGGCTAAATAAATTTATAATTGTAGCTATAATTTTATTGTTGAGGCCCCTTGTTCACGCTGAGAAAACTGCAAATACCAAAAATCAGCCTATGAGCGCCCAGGTGGAAGTAACAAAGAATGCCATTCGACAAATGTTGGCAGGCTTTCAACTAAAAAAACAAAGTCTTATAAAGGATAGCTATTCCAATCCTGATTTTGTCGTTAAGGCAAATCAGTTCAATAAAAAAGTAGAGCTTGCATTGATTGACTTTGAGAAAAATACAAGATTAATTTTTGAAAAAGTTCAGAATAAAATTAATTTTCTAAATGAAATTAAAAACTCAACCGCCTACACCGATAATCAAAAGAAAGCAATTTTGAACGAACAGTTAAGTTTGGCTTATATTAGCTTTAGGCAATGGTATTATGAATATTTTTCTGAAATCATAAAATTATTCACTTTAGATATGCCTAAGATTCAGGCGCAGAACTCCTTTTGTAGTAATGGAAAATTTCACAGAGGCTCATACTCAGGAAGAATTGATGTTATTTCTGAAATCTCCGGAAAAGTTTTAAAAAGTTCAGATTCAATGTTGCCAAATATATATTTCACGGATGATTCCAGTGAACAGGCTTTTTGTAATAAAAGTTTTGGAAAAAATTATTACTATATTTTAGCGTTTGAATCCTATCGTGTAAATGAGGACTGGGTCGAATCAGTGTTTAATGAATTAAGTATGCAGGGATGCTATTCCTCAAATTGCGTTGTTTTATACAATGAATTGCGAAGCTCTTATGTTGAAGCTATCGGATCGCAAATATATGCTCCAATTAGTTTTGGTAAAATCCCAAATTACATTGATATTTTAAAAAGTGAGTCAGACTTTAATTTTGAAGCAAATTCAAGTCTTCAGTGGAGCCTTAGTCAGCTTCTAAAGCCCATTCGTGGTGCGACAAGGGACCTTCCCTTTGAAATAACACAAGAAGAATATGAAATGAAGCTAGAAGAAGAGCGTATTCAAAAGGAAAAATTACAGCAAGAAGAAGAGCAAAATAAGCAACTGCTTGAAGTAAGAAAGCAAAATATTCAAAGCCTGAATCGTCTATTATTAACGCCGCCCTCTGGGTTTTTGAAGCTTTGGTCTTGTCCCCGTAAAGAGGTTCGATCCATCAAAACTAAAATATGCCAAAGCAAAGGATGCCTTACCCCAAGCGAAATATCCCAAATAATAAAAACAATCACCGAACTTAATCCTTTTAGAAAACAAGAACGCATAGAGTGTCTGGAAACCAAGATAATTGAAGGAGAAATCTTATGAAAAAGAAAATATTAATTGTATTAACTATAGCATTTTCCTTGCTTTCACAGACACAAAAAGTTCTGGCACAAGAAGTTGCGCGAAAACAACTAGAGCTTGAAGCTCAAATATCAGTTACACAAAACGTAATCAGTCAGATTATTGTAAATTTGCAAAATGCTGTAACAGAGAGAAAGTCAAATCTTTCAAGTCCTGATTATATTATGAAGGCAACTGTCTTTAATGAAAAAGTAGAGTCCGCCTTATTAGAATATGAAAAAGTATTTGCAACGATACTTGCAGAAGCAAATTTGGAAATTCAAAAGATTTGGGAGTTAAAAACGGATCCAAATTATTCATATAGTCAAAGAAAAGCTTTGATTGAAGAGCGAATGAAAACTGCAAAACAAATTATGATTTACCTGTCCAATAAAAGAGATATCGCCTTACAAAAACTATATTTATTAGATACACCATCAATAGCGATTGAAAATATTCCAGACGAGTGTTTCGTTTCGACGTATAATTATGATTATATTGTATGGTCTAAGGTAAAAGTCTTTATAAATGGACAACAAATATGGTCTGATAAAAAACCTGCGGTTTCTCTGGGATATCTTCGAATTGCAAGCCAAGGGGAATTGGATTTTCATGAATGTAAAGCAAGGCAAGAAGTTTCTGATAGCGATATGCTTACCAAAATCATATATTTTTTTGATTCTCAGAATAGACAAATAGATAGTTTGGATTCGCTACTAATTCCTTTGCTCTTTGAAAAAACAATAAAAAAGGAGTGTTATACTTCAAGTTGTGTAGCTCTATACTCTGACTTAAGATCCTCATTTTTTAATATGATTAAAAAACAATTAGATAAAAGTATTAATCTATATACTGATTTTGAATATAACTTAACATTAGAGAAAAGTAGTGGATCATATGGAGCCTATAATCAATTTTATCAAGCATTCGAGTTTAATAAAAATGTCAAATTAGATTTGCCTTTTCAGATTTCTGAGGAAGATTTTCGTCGGGTCCATAGTTATTCAAAACGGCAAGAGATTATTGATAATATCTTGGGTCAATTAGTGACCCCCACCAAAGGATTTTGGCACTCTTGGAGTTGCCCCTCAGAAATCAGCAATCTTAAAAAAGAACTTTGTCAAGGATTTGGGGGCTGTTTAACCACAGACGAAGAAAATGTCTTAGTGCAAAAGATTAAAAACGCAGAGCTTGGAAAAACTTCCGACCGTCTTGACTGTTTAAAAAGAAATTAGGAGAAATCTTATGAAAAAGAAAATATTAATTGTATTAACTATAGCGTTTTCCTTGCTTTCACAGACACAAAAAGTTCTGGCGCAAGAAGCAGCGCAAAGCACCACACCGAACGCTTCTGAGCAGCTTTTGGCGCAAATTTCAGTTACACAAAATGCCATTCAGCAGGTCTTAGCAAAGCTAAATAATGAACGCTTACAAAGAAAAAATGGCAAATACTCCACGCCAGATTTTGATGCAAAAGCTGCCGAATTTAATGCCAGGGCCGAAATGGCCTTGATTCAGTTTGAAAAAGAGACCTCCCAAATATTTGAAGAAGCCAATTATTATATCCAACGCCTGGAAGAAATAAATAATATAAAGGGATACACTGAAAGTCAGAAATCTTCAATGATCAAGGAGTGGACCGGAGTCAGTCAGGTAAGTTTTAATAACCTTACCGTTCGCTATCGTCGGGCCCTATACAAACTTTATCTATTGGACTCGCCTGTTTGGATGTCTGACGAGGATCTGAAGTTTTTGAAAACGAAATCATTGCAGGACTATCAAAGTATTAGTTTTTCCATATCATATAATGGGGATCGTCTGCTATCTAACTTAGATTTCGTTTTTAGATTTACGTCAGATGAAGAATTTTTTAAAAAGATTTTAGATTCAGAAGACAGCTATAAGCTTTCAAATATACTAGATTATTATGAAATACATTTATAT
>DAIRER010000556.1:0-1385 GCA_036795495.1 Pseudobdellovibrionaceae bacterium
GTACGATTTTTGTTCCCTGCCCCGCGCGAGTCACTATCGTTTTAATTTCATGCGGAGTTAAATTCTGAGCCTCATCAACAATTAAATATTGTTTTGGAATACTTCGACCCCGAATGTAAGTGAGTGGCTCAATATTGAGCATCCCCTGATTGATCAACTCTTGAGCTCGTCCCGCCGCTTTTTTATCCGCACCCATTAAAAACTCAACGTTATCAAAAATAGGCTGCATCCACGGATTTAGTTTTTGTTCGATATCTCCTGGTAAATATCCAATGTCTTTTCCCATTGGAAAAATAGGTCGTGAAACTAAAAGCCTTTGAAAATGCCCCTGATCTAAAGCCTTGTGTAAACCTGCAGCAATCGCTAACAGGGTCTTACCCGTTCCGGCTTTTCCCACTAATGAAACAAATAAAATCTCATCATTTAATAAACAGTCCAAGGCAAAAGATTGTTCCACATTTCTGGCATTAACTCCCCAAACAGCATCCGAGGGCACCACCAAAGGAACCACCGCTTGTTTTTGAAAACTATAGCGACCCACAGCGGAATGATTGGGATTTGAATTATCCTTCATAATAATATACTGATTCGCTTGAAGCTTAACCTTATCCAACGTTAAAGTTTTTTGTTGATAAAACTGATCAATTTGGGCTGGTGTCACTGGAACTTCTAAATAACCCTCATAAAGACTTTCCTGAGAAACATCTGAAGGCTCATAATCTTTCGCAAAAATTCCATACACGTCCGCTTTAATTCTTAAGTTAATATCTTTTGTGATCAACTCTACCTTAGAGCGAGGATGTTGCTTCTGAAGAGCCATAGCCGTACTTAAAATACGATTGTCTGCTTTTAAATGATCTAACTCTGCAGGAACTCCCGCGATCATTAGATCTGTACTCACATAAACCATGGTTTCACTATTATCGAGTTGAACACCTTGAGCCAAAGAACCTTTTGCTCTTAATACGTCGATAAATCGGCTGAACTGACGTGCGTTTCGGCCATTTTCACCTTGATCTCTTTTAAATCGATCGACCTCTTCAATAACAGATATTGGAATATGAACATCAGCCTCTCCAAAGCGCAAAATAGCTTGTGCATCGAAAAGTATAACATTGGTATCAACGACAATTTTTCTTCTTTTATTTTTGCTCAATGTCACCCCCTAAGTTGTACTCCTCAATCCGTGAAACACGTCGAAGGTACACCTCTATTCGACAACAAGACGTTCGTCTTGTCTACGAAAAGGATCGACTATTTTTTGAAATTATGAAAAATTTGAAACTAATAAATCTCCATCGTCTTTTCTAAGACTCGGAGCCACACTTTCCACAAACTTTACAAAATGATGAAGTGCGGTATCATTCACTCCATCTTTTACGAAA
>DAIRER010000557.1:0-1382 GCA_036795495.1 Pseudobdellovibrionaceae bacterium
GGCGATGCCCATCAATTGGGAACGCAAATGCAAACTGTACCAACCAAGGTCATCAATACTTCCAAATAAGCCCGCATGAGTCGACAGGCCCCCCAGAGACCAAGCATTTTCGTCATTCACTTCACCTTGCAAAAGTTTTCCACGCCAAGGACACTGCTCAGTAGGTGCATAGAAATTTTGTTGATGCACGGGTTGATTATTCAGATTAAAATCAAAAGTCGTCGCCGGATAAAAATCCTCTTTAATTTTTTTCCAAATCTCATCAATAGGCGCTTCGTAAAACTTTTCTAATATAAACTTTAGAACCCAAAAACCTACATCTGAATAAACAGACTTACCTATGTTTTCAAAGGAAGCTCCAACAATATGCTGTTGCACCACATCCCAACGTTTTGAAATAGGCACTTCGTTAGAAATTTCCTTATACAAGGGCAGCCACCAAGGAAGACCCGACGTGTGTGTAAGTAAATCCTTAATCAGAATTTCTTTATTTGAAATTTCTCTATGTGGAAACCACGGCAAGTGAGATTGTACACTCTGCTGCAAATCCCAAAAACCTTTGTCATAGGCTTGCATCATCGCTTGGACTGTAAAAATAATTTTGGTGAGGCTCGCTAAATCATAATAAGGATAGGTTTGGCCCACAGAAATATCTACAATTAATTTTCCAGATTGATAGGCTCGCACCACTACACCAGGAGTCACATCCTTAATGCTTCTCGTGATACTTTCTACCAAACGATTTTCTAAGGTGGTGTATTTCATTTTAATTGATTCTCCCCAAAAGACTGAATTTCTAAAGAAAAAGTTGAGGATAGTGACTTTGGATCCTGAACTCGAATTTTAGCCTCTGTTTGAAAAAATAATGGCCACTGATTTACACCATGTCCAGCCGGAACGCCAATCCAAACGGGAATAAAATTATCCGCAGCAAAACGCTCTAACACCTGCAGAACCTTACTACTTTCAGTTTGGGGCTCATTGCCACCCTGAAATTCACCGACAAGAAGTCCAAGACATTCTTTAAAAATTCCTGCTTGCCGAAAGTGTTCAAGCATTCGATCCACGCGATAACCGCGTTCGCCTAAGTCCTCAATAAATAAAAATTTCTTTTTTAAATCCACTTGAAATGGAGTTCCTAAACTACTTTGTAGGACTGTTAAATTTCCACCAACAATAGATCCAGAAAGAGTTTTTACCTTCTGAGCTTTGGTATTCATCGGCTTTAATCCACCAATTTCAACTTTTTGAATTTTTCCAAAGAGAAGATCTTTCAATTGATTTTGAATATCTAAGGGCACTTTACCCTGACCTAAACGGTCCAATAAAGAGGCATGTAGACTGGGCCACTTCCACTTTTGATTCAGATAAATATGCAATGA
>DAIRER010000558.1:0-1381 GCA_036795495.1 Pseudobdellovibrionaceae bacterium
GAAAAGAACTTCAAATTCAACTTGGTAGTTGTGACCGTGCAATCGTTCTGCCTGATGATCATTAAAAATTAAGAAATGGGCTGATGAAAATTTAAATTCATCTTTTGATAATTTTAAACTGAAGATTGACATAGACCACCATCCTTTATTAAGTCCATTATCATGAAATACGGAATAAAACACAATTTTAGAATTGAAAGTGCTCGTTTTTTACCTAGACTCCCGAAAGAACATCCTTGTTCTCGAACCCATGGTCATAGCTTTGAAATTATCATTGAACTCTGTGGGGAGCTCAATGAAGAGCTGGGTTGGCTTATTGATTATAATGATATAAAAAACAATGTTCAGCCCGTACTTCAACAACTCGATCATCGTCTATTAAATGAAGTCCCTGGACTTGAAAATCCAACGTCAGAGCTTTTGGCCCAGTGGATTTTTAATAAAGTCGTTTTATCACTGCCCGATCTTTACACCGTTAGAGTCAAAGAAACTCCAGATACCGAATGCATGTATCCTTTTCGTTCCTAAGATTCAAATTTTTCAAAAACAAGACTGGCATTTGTTCCACCAAAGCCAAAACTATTGGACATAACCCTATGAATTACTTGGTCTTTATTTTTTAGTAAAATGGGCATATCCGTCGCTTCGTCTATCAAATTTTCAATGTTTGCCGAGGCGATCAATTTTTGATTTTCTAACATCAATAAACTATAAATTGCCTCGTGAACACCTGCGGCGCCCAGACTGTGACCCGTTAAGGACTTGGTTGAACTGATGTAGGGCATTTCAGCACCAAAAACCTCTCGAATTGCTTTTAGCTCGGCAACATCTCCTACCGGAGTACTGGTTCCATGAGCATTGATATAATCTATAGGTTTTTGGACATTTTGTAATGCCATTTTCATACATCGCACAGCCCCTTCTCCTGAAGGAGCCACCATATCTGCTCCATCCGAATTAGCACCATACCCAATCAACTCAGCATATATTTTTGCTCCTCGCTTTTTAGCATGTTCTAGTTCTTCTAAAACTAAAACTCCACCCCCACCAGAAATTACAAAACCGTCCCTGTTTTTATCAAAAGCCCGAGACGCTTTATGGGGGGTTTCGTTGTAGGATGAAGACAGCGCTTTCATTGCATCAAATAAAATACTCAAAGACCAGTGAAGCTCTTCTCCCCCACCAGCAAATACAATATCTTGTTTACCTAATTGAATCAGTTCGGCTCCATGACCAATACAATGGGCACTTGTTGAACAGGCGGAGGTGATCGAATAATTCACGCCCTTAATTTGATAAGCTGTAGCTAAGTTGGCAGACATAGTACTCGCCATGACCTTTGGAACCATATAGGGTCCAACACATCGAGCTCCCTTTTCCC
>DAIRER010000559.1:0-1380 GCA_036795495.1 Pseudobdellovibrionaceae bacterium
GAGGGGTTTGAGTTGATATGAGTTTCAACAGACCACAAATAACCTACAAAGTCCGAAGGTGATGTATCAGAAATTAGAGATTTTGCCCGCCAGAGTTTAGATTGTGCCTCTAGAGTAAGGGGTATAAAATAAAAACTGAGTGCAAATAATAAGAATATTTTATGAATTAAAATTTGATAATGAATTGATTGATGCAAATGATCGTTCATTATGGCTCCTTTTTTAATAAAGACGTCAAAACTTACATTAAGTTTTAATTGATTTATAGATGTAATTATAATGACAGCGTGACAAAAATGAGCTCTGGATAATAAATACTTGAATTTTAAGTAAAATTAGGAGTTTATCAATAGACTTCTTTAATAACTATCTGCAGGGCTAGTCATCGTCATTGAAAAATTACAATTACCTTGGCCAGGACCACCACAGGTGATTAGACCAGCGCTGTTATGATGGTACACTTTTGCGTAATAAGTTTTACCCGCTTCAAGAATACAATATCTATCGCTAACAAGGTTTACAATAATCAATCCGCGTGGATTCTGCGGACCATTTGTCACAGCGTGGAGTTATAGCCGTTGTATCATTGGGGCAGGCTGTAATAAGCACATGCTTTCCTTGGCCCCCTGTCATAGCTGTTGCCGTGATGCTGCCAGAAGCGACAGCTTCTTCAACCTTCCGGGAACCTACCCTAAACTTAAAAGCATGAGTCGTATTTGGAGAGTTATTAAGAAAATCAATCCGCCCGTATCCCGTTCCATGAGGAGGATTATTTGGTAACAGTGTATCAATCAAAATGACATCACTCGCCGCCGGAGCACAGGATGTTGAAAGGGGGAGCTCCATATTGGAGTCTTGTCTTTCATCCGTATCAGTATCATTAGTATTTAAATTCGAGTTTGAGTTATTGTTTTGATCTACCAAAGTTGGTTTCTCTTGAATTTCAAATTCATTTGAACAGTTTTGAAAGAAAATTGCTGTAGAGAAGAAAACAATCACATAAATTATTTTAGCCATTTCATTCCCCCAAGGACTTTATTCTAATCTGTTTTCAATTAAACTTAAATAAAATTGATTTTATATTGTTTTAGTTTCTCATTTTGAAACATTAGTGGAAAAAATAAGACTCTCAACGTAAAATCTATGCTGAAAAATTGAGTCAGCCAAACTTATGCAGCGGCTTGCGAGGCTTTGCGATTTTGCTCAAGGCGTTTGCCGACCTCTGTGGCGAGAGTATCTACTTTTTGCAGGGTTTGTTTATTGTAAAGGCTCTTGGGACCTATGCCTAAAATCATTCCGACAATTTGATCGTTAATCAAAATGGGGCTAAGGGTGGCGTGTTCGGGGGTTTGTCCTTTATTCCAGTCTTCAAAAAAAATA
>DAIRER010000096.1:0-6898 GCA_036795495.1 Pseudobdellovibrionaceae bacterium
GTAACGGCTTCTTTTAAGGCGTCAGAGACATCTTTTAATGAGTCTGTAATACTGGTTACTTTTGTGATCAATGTATCTAAAGACCCACCGTCTTTAATGTTGATAATTTGTGCATTTTCTTCAAGAGGTGGATCCGTTGGAGATCCTGGATAAATCTCGACGTGAGCATCACCTAAAATTCCTTGAGCTTTAATTTCAACATAGGCGCTTGTGGTGAGGCCCAAATCACCTTTAATCGTGACATCAATTCTTGCTTTTCCATCTTGCAGTTGAATGTCTTTTATAACACCCACAGGAATTCCGGCAGATTTTACTGCAGAATTTTTAATCAATCCTCCGGCATTATTAAGTAAGAACCACGCCTTTTTAGATCTACCTAAGTAACTTGGATCATCACTTACCTGCATTGACATAAATGCAATAAGTGAACCCACTACGACAACCAATGCCCCAACTTTAAATTCTGCAGTTTGTAACCAAGTCATGTCTTACTCGTTCCCTTTGTAACAAACCTCTTAACCAATTCAATTTCTGAATTGTAGAAGTCCTCTGCACGGCCAAATAACAAAACTTTGCCACTATCTAACATTGCTATATAATCGGCAATGCGAAATGCAGCCTCCAAATCATGGGACACCATGATGGAAGTGATATCTGGTCGGCGATGTTGAGTATCTAGGATTAAATTATCCACCATTTCTGTTAAAATTGGATCTAAACCTGTGGTTGGCTCATCATAAATAAGAATTTCTGGATCTAGGGCGAGCGCACGCGCTAGACCTGTTCTTTTTTGCATGCCGCCACTGATTTCACTTGGTAGTTTATTAAAATGCTTAGGGTCTAGTCCAACACTCATCAATTTTTCTTCAGCGATTTGCATCACTTGCTGATACCTCAGATCGCGACGATGTTCAAACAAAGGAAAACAAACATTTTCCACGACAGTCATATCATCAAAAAGAGCCGCCGATTGAAAAAGCACTCCAAAACGACGACGAAATAATGTTAATTCATCATTCGTCATTTTATTTAAATCTTCACCCAAAATTTCAATACTTCCAGAGGTTGGACGAAACAATCCCAAAATATGTTTTAACAAAACACTTTTCCCTGTTCCTGAAAACCCAATAATGGCCGTTAAACTTTTTCTAGGAATTTCTAAATTGATACCTTTCAAGACAAATTCTTTTCCATCAAAGGTCTTTTTTAAATCATTTATGCGGATAGCTGGTTCTGTTTCCACTACATTTTCCCTGTACCAATAGAAAGATAAAAAATTCGTATTAAGTTCGTTAAAAAATAATCTGAAATAATAATCATCACCATACTCTGCACCACTCCCATATTGGTGGCTTCTCCAACCCCTTTGGCCCCGCCTCGTGTGTTAAAACCACGAAAAGTACAAATAACAGAAAAAATAAGACCAAAAGCCATTGCTTTAAATAATCCTTCATTTATATGGCGCACTTCCATTGTATCCCTTATTTTTTGCCAAAAAATAGCTTCATCTAAGTTTACCAAATGAACACAAAGAAAATAACTTCCTAACATGGCGACGAAATCAAATACGGCCGTTAATAATGGCATACAAATGATTGCAGCTAAAATTCTGGGTCCAACTAAATATTGTCGTGTATTCACTCCCATAACTTCCATTGCATCAATTTGTTCATTGACTCTCATTGTTCCCAAACGGGCCGCCATGGCCCCACCTGCTCGTGCGGCAACGATCAAACCTGTCAAAACAGGACCCAATTCTCTAGAAATTCCCAAAGCAACTGTTGGGCCTACTAAATTGACAGCATTGACTAACTTAAAGCCTAAATAAATTTGAAAAGACAAAGCCAAGCCTGTAAAAATCCCTGTCAATGCAATAATTCCCAGGGATTCATTCCCAATAAATTCCATATGTTTAATCACTTCATTAAATCTATAGGGCTTAGCAAAAAGCAGACGAAAACTATCCGAGAAAAATAAAACAATTTGGCCAACTTCAGAAAAAGCCTTCTCCATTTTATTTTTTAAAAAATAAGCGAACTGGTCCAAAGTATCTGCTGTCGTTTTAATCAATTTATTTATTCCTTATGTAAACTCTAGGCAATCGATCTTGAAATCCAACTAAAATTTCCCATGGGATTGTACCTATGGACTTTGCCAGTGAGCTAGCAGAAATTTCATTACCATAAGCATCATGACCTAGAAGAGTGAATTCTTTCTCATACACGGCCTCGACAGTCACTTTTTTGATCAGGAGTGTTATATCCAACATTAATAAATCCATACAAATATTACCAACCTGTGGACAAATCACGCCATCGCAAAGAGCATAACATTTATTTGAAAGACGACGCGAAAAGCCATCCCCATATCCTAAAGGTATCACAGCAATATATGAATCCCTAGGAGCAACCCACGTCCCACCATAAGAAACAGTGCTCCCTTTCTTTATTTTTCGTATCAATGCAGGTTTTGATTTTAAAGACATGGACGCTGATAATTCGAAAGGTGAACCATTTTTTAATGGACTAATCCCATAAATAATCAAACCAGGTCGCAAGCCCCAAGATGTTTGTGACAAGTAAGAATCAGCTTTAGATTTTGCTTTATTCAAAATAGCAGAGCTATTAAGACAATGAATTTTTGAAGGCGTAAACTTCAATTGTTGAAGTATTTTTTGAAACTCCATGAGCTGCAAATAGGTTAGGGATTTTTTTCCGAGTGCATCCTCAGAACTCACGAGATGAGTTAAAACGGCATCCACTTTTAATTTTGAATTTTTCTTAATGACCTCATTTAAACGAAAAACATCATCCAAATTAAAACCCAAACGATTCATTCCCGTATCAAATTTAATATGGACATTCATTTTTGATGGAGATTGATTTTGTCGCGTGATTTTGATCAGGTCTTCCAATTGACGCCAAGAGCTTAAAACAGGTGTTAATTCATTTTGAACCATCTCTAAACTGGATTGAAAATCATAATCACCAAAGACAAGAATTTGAGTTTGAACACCGGACGCTCTTAACTCAATTCCTTCTTCGACCCTACAAACACCCAAATTTTTTGCACCCACTTTGCTCAGAACTTGCCCCACCTGGATCAATCCATGTCCATAAGCATTATCTTTAATCATAGGACAAATAAAATCCTCTGATTTGAAATTATTTTTTATACTATTAAAGTTAGCCTCGATGCTATCAAGGTTAATCTCTAAAAAAGCCTTACGATTCATTCTGACTTATTCCTTATTGGCTGGGCTTTTTAAAAAAACAAATTTTATTTCCACCTTGCTCTTGGATATGCAGTAGAGCCTTTGTGGAGGACGAATCAATAGCATCAACAGTTTGAGCAAGCAATGGGTATTCACTAATTCCAAAACTTAAACTCGATTGAAATCCTTTATCCTCTAAAGAATGTGAAATAAAATATTTTCGTATTCGCTCGCTCAACACCGAGGCTTCCTCTTTTGTTGTATCTGGTAAAAAAACAGCAAACTCATTAAAATCAGTTCTGTATATTTCATCAGACAGCCTACAAAGCTTTTGCAAATAAAAACCCACTAATTTTAAGGATTCATCTCGAATGATTTCACCATAATCTTTTAAAATAATATCCAAGCGATCAATGGCAATCTTGATGACAGAAAAATGAATTTTTTTTCTAACAGTTCTCGCCACCTCTTCATTAAGTTTTGATAAATAACTTTTTCTATTTAACAATCCCGTCAAAAGATCTCGGACTTCCAAGGCATCAAGACGTTTTTCTAAACTTAAGTGCGAATAGGCCAATGAAACCAATGATAAATCAGATTCAAAAATTTCTAAATCTTCGTCGACTGTAATAAAAAAACCTTGAAGTTTTTCAAAAACATAAATCGGAAAAGATTTTAATTTAGTACTTCCAAAAAGCTCTGAAACTTCTGAAATTACTTTTGAAGGCGCTAAACCTAAAAGCAATTGATCATAAAAGATTTGTAAATCTTTTACTTCAACCTGAAGACCCAATCCTGCCAATTTGGATATTTCAACACCTTGAGCATTGAGTGCCAGCAACGATCGCACAGCTTCAATATATTTAAAATAAATAACCAATCGCCCTTGAAATTGACCCAAAAACCTTTGTACCAATATTTCAAGACTCTCTGCCGATCTATACTCGTTGAGTCGGTCTTGAATTTTTAGAGTGTTAACTCTATTTTTATCTAATTGAGTACTTTTACCCCGCAAAGTACCATTTTCTAATTGGACCCTTTGAAGCTCTTTATAAATCTGTTCATTCTGATATCTTAAAAAAATACATTCGCAGGCCCGCTCAATCAAATAAACCATTCGATCTTCAAAAAATCCTAAATCCTTTGAGACAACCTGAATCAATCCATATTCTTTATAAGAGATAAGATCCTTATAATCATTAAAATCGGCAATAAATACAAATTGAATTTCAGAACTTATCCGATTAAAAAAACTGATAAATTCAGAAAGTGTTTCATCAAGAGAGCCTATATCTATTATTATTATATGTGGTACATTGGACTCGACTTGAGCCTTAATGGATCCAGATTCATTAAAAAACTGAGCATCAAAACCAGACTGAACAAGAGCCACTTTAGTAGAAGGGCCTGTATTTAAATTTTTATCAAAGACAAAAATCGTGAATTGTTTTTTTTGCTCAAGAGTTAACAAATTTACCCCTTCCCCGGCTTACGAATTTCTACAGAAAAAGGAATCGTATTTAAGCTTGAATTACTTTTTTTCATTTCCATTGAAGGTCCACTAAAGGATCTACCTTCAAACTGTTCTTTGGATTGCACCTTGGGCGGTTCTGTCAGCATCTCAATGTCAGCATTATGAGGAATTACTTCTGTTTTTTCTTCAATCTTATCATCATAATCAGAAAGAACCAATTTATCATTATCCTCTGAATCCGACATACCCAAGCCTTCACTTTCAGCATCACTTTCAGCATCACTTTGTGCCTCAGCATCAGCCTCAATATCGGCATCGCTCCCTGACAATTCAAACAATTTTTCAATATCCATATTCATCAAACCTTCAACAGGTTTAATCGACAAAGTCATAGGCTCGTTTGGTTTTTCTTTAACAGATTCAGAAGAGGTTGGATTTGAGTTGATTGTATTTGAGTTGATTGTACTTGAATTCATAGTGTTTGATAAGTTCATCACGGACTCCATTTCTTGGGTTTTAAACTTAATTTCAATTCGAGCCCCCTTAGAACGTTCGGATTGAATTTCAATTTCTGCATTTTGCTCTTTAAGCAAAGCTCCGACTATGGTAAGTCCCAATCCTAAATGTTTTTGATGTGCTCGAGTTGTAAAAAAAGGCTCAAATACTTGATCCTTTTTTTCAGTATCAATCCCCTCTCCAGTATCTTGCAAAACAACATTTACAAACTGGCCCTGATCTTCAACTAGAATTGAGATTTCCTTTTTTGGCATTCGCTCCATTGCCTCAACAGAGTTCAACAATAGATTTTTAAAAACCCGCTCCATCGCTTCCATATTCATCGAAAAAGACAAGGTAGATTTAAATTCTTTCTTAACAATCACTCCCTTTTCTTTAAAAAGAGTATCTAATTCTTTTAATACTTTTAAAATCACACCTTCAATTTTTGTATTAGTACGTTGATTTTCCGAGATTCCAGCAAAAACAAACATTTTATCTAAAACAGCACGCACAAGACGAGCCTCTTTTAATATATTTTCTGCCCAATTCAATGTTTCTGAATCCTTAACATGATTTAAGAGTGACTGAGAATAAGCAAGTATAGAGGTTAGTGGTGAACGAATTTCGAAGGCTAAGGCGGAGGTTATGCGCCCATAAGCATCAAACTTTTCGTTATCCTTTTCCTGCGGTGTTAAATTAATTTTTTGATTTTCATTTTTTTCGTTTTCAATTTGCCTCAATTTACCTTGCAACATTTGTAAATGCTTTTGAACTTTCAAATATTCTTTTTCCGAAGATCCTGTCGCTAAAATGATCATACCTAAACTTAAAAACAAAAGGCCAAAGGCCATGACAATCAACTGATACAAAAGGGACTGAGTATTGCCTTTCATAATCTCTTTTGGAAATGAAGCTAATACAAATAAATTCGTATCGGATACAGGCTCAAATGTACCCCACCTTTCACCATCTCGGCCTTGATATTCCAAAGAACGACCTTGGTTTTTAACTTTTTTTATGGATTGAAATAATGGATGTTCAACGGCTCGTTTTCCAATATACTCAAATTGAGTGTGAGCTAAAACTTCACCCCGTTGGTTAATTACTATTAACTCTGGAATAATATCTTTTTGCAAATCCACAAAACTTTGAAATATGCCAGTTGAACCTAAAACAAGATAATAATTCATATGCTGGGGATAAAATATAGCAATATGTTGTTTTTTATCTGAGTCTATAAACAAAAAGAACTGAGTCTGCTTAACTTCACGGATATTTGACAAAAGTTCTTTAATTTTTATTTCAATATTTGAAGTAGAAATCAATGTGGTATTAAATTTTGAATTCAAAATTTCAAAATTTGAACCTTTTAATTGTAATTTTACAAAACCATGCAGATCACCCAAAAAGTGCTTAGTTTCAACACCTAAATCTGAGCGAAGAACTAAATGCTCAATTTTTTTTAATTCTTCATGAACTTGTTGAGATTGACCTAAAAGAATAGAACGAGCATAACGTTCGTTAGAAATGATATTTTTAGCGCCTCCCTGTATTACGGACTTATAAACAACAAAACCAGTAAACACCGAAATAACAACCACAAAAAGCAGACTCAACTTGAATTTCAAAGTGTTTCCCCCATAATTTTAACAAGGTCTGAGCTTCTTACTTGACGAAGCACAATTTTAATTGTCATTTACAATTACCAAATA